>JBBTWM010000026.1:0-2070 GCA_038062795.1 Patescibacteria group bacterium
AATGAAACCACCATTAGCAAGACGCTAGTGCCGGATATTTACGGAAACATACCGGGGGTTTACAGCAGGGACGCCTGGTAGAGATGTTTATATAAAATGCGCAACACATGTATGGTGTTACCCGTGGCGTATCTATGGCACTGCAAAATCGTATCCACATAGACTGTTATATAGCGCCAACTTGCCCTTTGGTACCCAAATTTACTATACTATCCGTACTATGATCACCGAAGTTATCTTTGACATCGAAACAAAACGGTTGTTTTCGGAGGTAGAAGGAAATGATCCCACCCTGCTTGGCGTGTCTATCGTCGCAGCCTACATCCGCCAGGTAGATGCTGACCAGCATGAAATATCCGGCGAGTTGCGGAGTTTTTGGGAAGAAGATCTCTCGGAACTGTGGTCCATCATGAATACGGCCAAACGCATCATAGGATTTAATACCATAAAATTTGACGTTCCCGTGCTGCTGCCGTATGCCCCGGAAAATTTCTCGCGCCTCCCCCATTTTGACATCATGCAACATGTGCGCTCTAAACTCGGCCACGCATTGAGTTTATCCACCTTGGGCAAATATACCCTGGGCAGGGATAAAACGGATGTGGGCACGAACGCGGTACTCTACTGGAACCAACACGACGAAGAAAGCCTCAAAAAACTCAAAGAATACTGCGAAGCGGACGTTATGCTCACCCGCGATCTCTATGATTACGGCGTCATCAACCGAGAGCTCAAATATATCGATAATTGGAATACCGTCGCAAGTTTCCCCGTGGACTTTTCGTATCCTAAGGAAGTAATAGACTCTACCCGGCAAATCGGATTATTCTAAAAGCACCTCTCCCGCGGGCTACTCGGGATACACCATGTTATAAAACCCGGCAGGAATAGAGGGATCGATCCCAAACCGCCACAGGGCAAATTCACCGGATCGAAAAATCTCTTCCTCCCCCGCTTTGAGATAATTCCTTATGCTGCGGAAACGCCGGACACATCCGTCCGCAGGTGCACGTTGCAATCCGCGATAATCACATAACACATAAAAATGCGTCGCATTGCGTTCGATCGGCAAAAAATTCTCACCTCTATCATATAACCGAACGAGACGGCGGCCAAATCGCTCTTCGAGGAAAAACCATAATGCTCCGGTGCCCCATCCGTCATACGGCAGATACTTTCCGGCAAGCACCGCGAGCGCAATTCTGGGTTCGCGGTCCGATGCCGGCTCACGTAGAGCAACGTAATCTTCATGAATCGCGTTTGATATCTCCTGCATTTGTGTATAGTAGGAACGAATCGGCACCTGATTCACGATGGTTAACGCTTGCTCCGCAAAAATCCAGACAACGATACCGATGCAAACAAATCCGATATACCGGTTATGGAATAGAACCACCCGTAAGCCGATGGCCACCACGATAATCAGCACGGGAAGCGTACCGAGCAAATAGGACTCATGAATAATGTCGCCATGAAAGCCGGCTATAATCGGCGCAGTTATGGCAAAAACAAGCATCCACCAATACTTTTTCTTCCTATCAATGATCTGATTGCTCCTGTTGAAATACCACGCACTGACCCCAACCAAAAATGCCAGCATGCCCAACACAACGCTGATATCCTTTCCCCACCAAAGGTTCTCGAGCATGGCGGCACCGGCAATCTCTGCTTGGACAAAGAGACTTCCCCAATTGCGCTGTACTTCACCCGTCAGAAAAAACTTCTGATCAAATGGCGTATTGGTATACGTCAACCACACCCACATGGTTAGGAGATATTCCGTAAGAAGAATCGGCACAAACCACCAATAGGGACCTGCATTCTTTTGCCGTATCTGCCGCAACCACACGAACCCAAGCCAGAGAAATCCCGCGGGAAACAGCAGGAGGCTTCCATAATGGATATGCATGGGCAGCATAAGCGCTGCAATAATCAGACAAAATTTTCCCAGCGTCATTGGTGATTTCGACCAGAAAAGCCACAGGAACATGACGGAAAAAAATGGCAATAAATACGGTTGTGAAATGTGCCGGCTATTACTAATGAGGGTCGGCTGCACGGCAAAAAGCA
>JBBTWM010000026.1:2170-8044 GCA_038062795.1 Patescibacteria group bacterium
CGCAAAAAATTACAGCCAGTAAGATACTGGTATGATGCTCTCGTATCAGATTGCGTATGAAAGCTATATGCTTCACTACTCCCACTATACCGTAATCGTGTCAACAACAGTGATACAATAGACATTTCTACACGAATATATATGAACGTATTTCACCGGTATCCTGCGCTCAAATCTCGCGACTATATGCTCCAATGGATCGGGCAATTTATCTCCAATGCGGGTACGCAAATGCAAACCGTCGCCATAAACTGGCAACTCTACGAAATGACCGGGTCTCCGTATGTATTAGCCCTGCTCGGGGCTTCCCGGATTATTCCGATTATCCTGTTTTCCCTCGTCGGGGGCACCATCGTTGACGCTCACAACAGAAAAAAGATCCTCTATCTTACGCAGATCAGCCAGGCGCTGCTGGCCGCTACCCAGGGCGTATTGACGGTCATGGGACTTGCCACTCCAATCAATCTCATCTGCATCAATGCACTACTCATTGCCATCTATAGCCTTGACGGCCCCGCACGGTCGGCATTCATGCCAAGCCTCGTCAAACGGAAACATTATGGAAATGCCGTAAGCCTTAATGTCATCGGCTACAACATATCTACCGTCCTTGGTCCTGCAATTGCGGGGTTCGTCATCGCATATTCGGGGGTGGCGGCAGTATATTTTGCTGACGCGGTTTCCTACCTTGTCCTCATGGCGACGCTTTTTGGAATCCGTGCGCACGGCAGAATCGAAGGCGAACGCAAACCGGCAAGTTTCTCCGCGATGTTGGAGGGCCTTCGGTTCGTCAGATCTAAAACGCTTATATGGTCGACCATGCTTCTGGATTTCTTTGCCACATTTTTCGCGGAGGCAACCATACTCCTTCCTGTATTTGCAAAAGATATCCTGCATATCGGACCCGAGCTTCTCGGATTTCTTTACGCCGCTCCGTTCATCGGCGCGACATTAATGGGATTTGCTGCAGCCACCATCGGCAAACGGATCAATACCGGGTCAGTACTTTTGTGGAGCGTCGTCGCGTATGCCGCCGGCATGATCCTTTTCGGCGTTTCTACAAACTACACGATGAGCCTTATGGCACTCGTCATCGTGGGAGCGGGAGACGGCATGAGTGCAGTCATACGGAATATTATCCGGCAACTTTCCACTCCGGATCATATTCGTGGGCGCATGACCGCAATAAACCAGATCTTCTACACCGGAGGACCGCGCCTGGGAGAAGTTGAGGCAGGCATCCTGGCGGGGCTCGTGGGAGCACCCGTTTCAGTTGTCATCGGTGGCATTGGCACGTTGGTTGCTGTGGGGATTATGAGCGTAGCTATTCCGGCTCTCAGGCGTTACAAAGAAGAATAGTGTAGCGCCCCCATCGTGTATAATCAGGCCATCGGACAAAAACAAGACAACGTATGACGGAAACTCCACACCCCACGAAACCCCTGGACCGCGCGCTGTTTATCACCCATCACACACCCGATATGGATAATGTGTCCATACAGCAATTTGAACGTATAGCCCCGGAACTCAACGCTATGGGATTTACCAAACACCGCTTTGATGTCCGTTGGAAAACGGCATCCCCTACACCCCATGAAGTCAATGACACCTATCTCGGCAGGTCCGCCCTCCTTGCCCAAGCTGCATACAAGCACGGACTAGAACCCATCGTCATTCTCTCCACCCCTCCCAAGTGGGCATACGAGCGGAAATCTCCCGAAGCAATCCGCGAAGCGTATACAGCACACGCGCGCAACATAAAACGGCACTTCGACCGGCTTGGCGTACCAATCAAAACGGTGCAAATCCTGAATGAATTGAATAACCCCCTGTACACGCCAAGAAAATTTCTCAAAGCAATTCCTGCTCTTGCTGAGGCGACCCGCGAGGTGTTTGGTACTGATACCGACGTAACGGCAACCATCGTACTGGCAAAACCGTGGGCCAGCGCAGAACCCTTCCTCACCCGCCATAAAGATGCCCTGAAAAGCCTGAGTAGTATAGGCTTGGACTTTTATCCCGGTGCATATCAATACAACAAACATATACTGACGCCAAAAGCAGGAGCCGCTATTGCCCGGCAGACATTGGAAGCGATAGCCACAATGGGAACCAAGGACGTCCGGCGGGATTTTCTCTCTGTTCTTACCGGCCAGCTTACCGATGTGCATGAATTTGAAAAAGTAATCCGGCGCGCACGCTCACTATTCCCGAATGCCGCAATAGACATCGGAGAATTCGGCTTTCCGACGCTTGATCCGATTCAGCGGAGAAATCCGGATCACGAAAAACTCCAGTCCTATGCCGTCGAAAAGATCGCGAAAGCGTTTCTTCCTGTGGTGAACCAATATAAGATACGGAACATCGGATTTTATGAACTGTTTGACGACAAGGAATTCGGTGTGCTCAATTGGGGCATACTCAATGATAAAGGAAATGCGAAAGTAATTACCGAGAGGCTCCCCTCGATACTCCGGTCTCTGCAGCATGTCTCCATTGTCTAGTATTTCCAAATTGTTCTTGGTGTATGGTTCTGATAGCCTAGATAGTATGAAGCGGCACGTCGATACGATGACGCACCATGCCCGGCGGATAGTACGGCATCTAAGGCATAGGCGTATTATCACACGCAGAAGAATCCTTTCGGTATTTACCGCTATCAATGCGCTCTTTCTCCTTATTATCGGGGCAAATACCTTAAGTCTCCCCAACACGATCGTGGGACTCACCAATCTGGGACTCAAGACCAAAGCCTCTGTACGCGCGTATCTTACCCAAAGCTATATGTCGACGCTTCAGCTTACCATCAATGCGCAAACCTATGACTTATCGTACGAACATATCGGCGTCTATATGGATGTAGAGGAAACAATCAAGGAAATATTTGCTCCCAATCGGTTACCCTGGCAAACCAAAATCGGATCTATCGTGACGCAGGTATTCCGCCCCCGCGCCGTTCATGTCCCACTCACCTTTAGCCAGGAATTTTATGAATATATCGCCAAAATCAATGCTGCCGGATCTACACATCAGGATATCGTCTACCTCGATCAGGATAATAAACAGGCCACATTGTATGCCCCGCAACAGCGCTATATCGTCGATATGGAGCTGTTTCAACAGGAATTATTAGCACATTTCGGCGTTATTGACAGCCCGCTGACGGTGCCGCTTGTCGAAACCCCCAATAGCCTTGAGGAAAAAGTTGCAACGACGAATTCCAAGCTTGCCCGCGTCTATAAAGATCCGCTCACGGTTATTGTGGGGCTTAACGGATCCAATCAGTTTATCACGCTCTCGCAGGATGATCTGCGGCGCTACACGACCGCAAGCATATCCGCCGATTCGGATGCGGTAACGTTTTCCGTCAATTACAATTCTTTTTTGCCCGACCTTACGACCGCACTCTCTGTTTACAAATCATCATTTAACCCGGCGACCGCGTATGAGCGGGTCGGCAACGGGGTGAAAAATGCCCTTGCAACACGGTTTGCGGGAGGCCCGGCAGAATCGGTGAAAGTCGGTATCGATAGCGGCCCCAACACCGAGGGAGAAATTGCCGACAAGTATATCGAGATCGACCTATCGCAGCAAAAATTATTTACGTTCAGGAAAAAAATGCTTATCAAAACATACCGTGTTTCAACCGGCAAGGATTACCCGACGCCGGTCGGATCGTTTAAAATTCTCAATAAATCCGGGTTGGGGTTTTCCAGTATCTACAATGTCTGGATGCCGTATTGGATGGGGTTTGAATTTTCCAAAGAACTCCATGCCTATTTCGGTATCCATGAACTCCCCTACTTTTACTCCGGGCGAAACAAAATCCAACGGCCGCGGGAATTTATCGGCGCTCCCAACACCGGCGGCTGTGTGGCACTCGATATCGGAGACGCCAAAGAGGTCTATCAGTTTGCAGATGTAGGTACTCCGGTGGTCATATACCAATAACTTGACAGAATTACGGAAATTCTGTATTATAGAAAATATGCAACAGATCATTACCGAGGATATTGTCAAACTTCAGCCTAAATGGCTGCTTACCCTACCGCGCAGGCTCCGGGAAGGCATCTTTGAGGAAAACGGGTACGTGAGAGTAAAAAAGGTGAAAGGCAGACTCATTCTGGAACCGGTACGCATACTTTCCTACCCTGTGCGAAGATATACCGAGGAAGAGGTCAACAATTTTTTTGCTTTAGATGAGGAAGATTCAAAAAAATTACGAAAAAAGGGTCTTATTTAACGCTTCCGTTATTTTATCCGGAATACGATCTCCAAATGGCGGTTCAGCAAAGCTGTTACACTTTGTAAAACAGAAACAGATTATCGGTACGGTCAGCGAAACGATTATAGATGAAGCGTTACGAAATGCATACAAAATACCCAAGGAGACCGCACAAATCAAACAAATCATAGAGCATACGTTTACTCATATACACCCTGCACCCAAGGCGTCACTTGTTTCGGAAAGTGACCGTCTTGTAACAGATGCGGGTGATGCACACGTTCTTGCGTCATGTAAGGAAACGGGCGCAGATTTTTTGGTTACGCTCGATAAAAAACATCTTTTGGCATTACAGCGAAAAATCAAATGGGTTCGTATCGTCTCGCCGAAGGAATTACTGGAGAATCTTGCGAAGAAATAACAAAGACTACACCATGCTCTTTATTTTGTTGATGATCGCAGTTGTTGAATTCACGTACGGAAGCACTAGAACGACCGGTTGAATTTTTGCTCCCAAATGGCGATTTGCATAATCCGTTGATTTCATTTTCTGTAAAAATTTATCGTCTTCTACTTCCAGTGCAATCTTATCCACCCCAAGCTGATACAAAATATGCGCATTTTCCGCAATATCGTCGGGAGATACGACCGTTTGATCCACAAAAACCGCGTCAACATCTTCAAACTCAGAAACCACCATGTCACGAAACATTTCAAGGGGCCGATATGGTCCTTTATAATTGACCGCGTATTCAGCAGATGCCAACCGGAGTAACACAAGGTCGGCGTGTTTCTTTGCTTCCCGAATATGCTGAACATGTCCCGCATGCGTCAAATCCCACGTTCCCTCAAGCAACACAACGGTTTTTCCTAATGCATGTGCTGATTTTACAAATTCCCGAGCCTGATCTTGTGAAAGCAACTTATCTGCCGGGGGGGGTAAATGTGCCCTACTCTCAATTCGTCCTCGAACTAGTTGTTCTATTGCCATACTAATATCCCAGGCAGGAATTGTAGTTTGCCAAGTATAGATCATCTATATCGTCTATAGCAAATCAGTCGCGTACACTACTGTGCGCCTTCCTGTCGAAATATGCCAATCGCATTTCTTGCTAAAACTTTTATGTCATACGCAAGCGAATCGTGCGTCAAAAAATACGTTTCTAGTCTCAATCGTCTTCTCCTTCCAATTTCACTTTTGTCTAGGATCGCCCGGTCATGCAATAGCGCAGGATTCGCACATCCGGGTTTCGCAATTGCACTCGGATGATTCCATGTATAAAAATCCTCCTCCAAAAAAGGGTCAGCACGCCATCTTCTAATTTAATTGCGACTGCGCCAGCAGCAATCACAAGCGCAACAATTGGGGTTAGCGCTACTGCCCCAACGTCAAACGCTCGTTTTTGCCATGATCTCAAATACGGAATACCAATAGGATAAAGTGATGAGGCTTCTGCACGATTCATAAGCGTACACTTCGGCAGAAGAATTCAAAAACGTTTCTGTGGACTCTTTACGAAAAAATTCGGACTGAGTTTCAAAGGTAGCCCTTCGACAAGCTCAGGGCAGGCGCGCGAGTGCCCCCACCCACTCGCAGCGCCATCTTAACGCTCACCTTCGACCTCGCTTATGTTTCGCGCGCGCGATTT
>JBBTWM010000027.1:0-3925 GCA_038062795.1 Patescibacteria group bacterium
CGACCAAAAAGACGACGTGCTGACCGTTCCCACCGAAGCCATCCGCGAAGAAAAGGGTGAAACATATGTGTATAAAAAATTAAACGGCAAATATGAAAAAATCAAAGTCACGACGGGAACAAAAAATGAAGACGAAGTCATTGTCATCGAAGGACTTACCGAGGGAGATACCGTGGTAACCAAAGGTTTTACCAATATCCCAAAATGACCGATCTTCTCAAGATAACAAACATTTCCAAACAGTATGTCATGGACGGAGTCATCTTCCAGGCATTAGACGATGTCTCGCTGACGATCAAAAAAGGTGAATTTGTTGCTATCATGGGCCCTTCGGGCAGCGGCAAATCTACGCTCATGCACATTATCGGATGCCTCGACCGTCCGACGAGGGGCAAAGTATACATCGAAGCACATGACATCTTTACGGCAAATGACAGCGAGCTTGCGGAGATACGAAACACGCATATTGGGTTTGTGTTTCAACAATTTAATCTCCTTCGGAAAACCAGCTCTCTTGATAATGTATTGCTTCCCTTAGTCTACGCCAGAGTTACACCGCGGGAACGCAAAGCACGGGCAATTGAAATGCTTCGTGAAGTAGGACTGGCAGAAAAAATGACGAACTTCCCCTCCCAACTTTCGGGAGGACAGCAGCAACGCGTGGCTATCGCCCGGGCACTCGTCACCAAGCCGAGTATTATTCTTGCGGATGAACCGACCGGCAATCTCGACAGCAAATCAGGCCGGGACATCATGGCGATATTAGAAGACCTGTACAAAAAAGGTAGCACGATAGTACTGGTTACTCACGATGAAGATGTCGCACGCCACGCCAAGCGGATTATACGTATCGCTGACGGAAAAATTATTTCTGACGGAAAAGGCAGCAGACACCTATGAACTTTGCAGAATATGTCAAATTAGCATTTAACGCTTTACGAACCAACAAAGTCCGGTCGCTTCTTACCATGCTTGGTATCATTATCGGCGTCGCTTCCGTTATACTTCTCGTTTCCATCGGTACCGGACTCCAAAATTACGTGACCGAGCAATTTGCCTCTTTGGGATCAAATACCATTATGGTCATGGCCGGCGATGTGGATATAACCCAGGGCCCCAGAGGGGCAATGATGTCCGCAAGTAAATTTGAACTTTCTGACGTATCCGATCTCGAAAACGGGAGTGAGTCTATCAAACAAGTATCTCCCATGGTGCAGGGATTCGGCTCTTTTTCTTATAAAGGGAACACGGTCTCGACAGAAGTCTGGGGGCTTTGGGAGAATTACTTTGATCTGGCCAAATACGAGCCGGAATACGGACGCATCATAACGCAAAATGATGTGGAGCGCAGCCGCCGCGTCATCGTACTGGGCAATAAACCGGCCAAAGATCTTTTTGGCGAAGGTACCAACCCCGTCGGCAAAACATTAACGCTCAATGACTCCCAGTTTGAAATTGTCGGGGTTATCAAATCCAAAGGCGGCGGCGGCGCTATGGGCAGTGCAGACGACTTCGCAGCAATTCCCCTAACCACTGCCATGCGACAGTTCGACCGTGACCGGCCGTTTATGATGTTTGTAGAATCCATAGACAGCGATCACGTAACCCAGGCAAAAGACGATGCGCAGCGTATACTTCTGCGGCGGCTGAAAGACGATGAATTTACCGTACTGGAATCCACGCAGTTACTCGAAACCATTACCCAATTTCTCAACGTGATCACGGCAGCCCTTGGTGGTATTGCCGGCATATCGCTGCTGGTCGGCGGCATCGGAATCATGAATATCATGTTGGTATCGGTCACCGAACGCACACGGGAAATCGGACTGCGGAAAGCGGTCGGAGCAACGCCGAAAGACATCATGATGCAATTCTTAATCGAATCCATCATCCTTTCCCTGTTTGGAGGCGCCATCGGCATCGGTCTCGGGGCTCTCGGATCGTTTGGCATCAGCCAATTCATCACTACATCTGTTACCGCATGGTCGGTGATGCTGTCATTTGGATTTTCTGCCGCAATCGGTATAATTTTCGGCGTAGCGCCTGCTATCAGGGCAGCACGATTGGATCCAATAGAAGCACTCCGGTACGAATAGTTTTATTTGCAATCCGTTCCCAATCCGCCTACGCACTCCTCTGTGGGCGGCGTACCGCGCTGTGGGCATTTCTCGGAATAGATGCAGGCATCATCCGAAACGGAAGCGATATATGATTGCCTTGCTTCCTCCGTGATACTGCCGGATGTAATAAAGATACGGTCTAAATCCTGCGGTTGGTAGGATTCATACTGTGGATTCAATGTGCCGTTTACATACAAGGCGAACGGTTTTTCGGTAAACGTCATGCCGAACGATCCGAATAAATCCTGAAGGAGCATTCCTTTTTTGTGTATATGGAACATATCCCCTTTTCCGTCATGAAAATGGATAAAATCGTTTAATTCTTTACCTTCTTCTGACTGATACTTTTTTTGCGTAAAATCAATCGCTTGTCCGTCAACAATAACTTTTATATTTGCATGAATATGATACGTTTCTTCAGCAGAAATACTCGGCTTAGCCGTTTTGAGTATCAACGCTTTCACCATCGTTTCGAAATCCTCAAAACTTGCCGGATTTTGAATCTTTTCGCCGTTTAGGAAAAACGTCGGTGTCGCATTGATTCCCAGGGTATTTGCATCTTGTACATCCGCATCAATCCGTTTTTGCACCCCGCTGCTTGCCATATCTTTGGCGAATTGATTGGTATTGAGACCCAGCGTTTTGGCGTAGCCGACGAAAATTTCTCCGGCATTCTTTTCTGCCGACCAATCCTTTTGCGACTCATAGACTTTGTCATACATTTCCCAAAATTTACCCTGTATGCCGGCGGCCTCAACCGCGCGCGATGCGGGCAATGCGTTTGGATGGGACGGCAATGGAAAATGCCGGAATACCAACGCGAGTGAATCGCTATATTTCCCGAGTAATTGTTTTACGACGGCATGATACGCACCACACGCAGGACATTGGAAATCTCCGAATTCCACCATGGTCACGGTTGCCGAAGGCGAACCGATTTTATGACTATCCTCAGAAACGAGGACTTTGGGGTCCACAAGCGGCGCGTTCGTCGGCCTGCTAAAAAAGAAAATTGCCCCACCGATGATAACGGCAGTCGCCAAAATAATCCCGAGAAAAAATTTTGTTTCGCTGTTCATATGGGAGTGATTATACGGTTACTCTATTCGATATACAACTATAGTGTTCCCGTTTTCTTCTGAAACAGACGGAATAGATATTTTTCCAACCTCACTCGTGTTTTTTACTTGTGTCCCCCCGTCTGCGACAGATCCTACTCCGACAAGCGTCAGTTTCCGTAATGGTTTATTGGTCGGAAGCCCTGGCTGGAGGTAAATTGCGTCTTTTTGGAGCTCCTCAAGTGGGACAAACACGGTGATAAACGGCAATGCTTTTATAACCAATTCATTACTCTTATCTTCAAGTTCCTGCCGGATGTCTTTTCCTAATACTCCCGCATAGACGATAAACGGCTTTTTTCCATGATCGCCTTTTTGTGGATTTAATGTTTTTGGAGAATACCCCAGTAAATACATCGCAAAATCGACAACGTGGCCGGCAGAGTGGACTTTCATATTTTGATATCGACGATTCCAGTCAATCGTTCCATGAATCGTTTGCCCCACTTCTGGAGCTGTATCGTTTTGAATATAATGCCAGATCTCTCCGTCTTTCATCATGACTTGATACACAGACATCTCGCCCAACTTACCCTGATCCGTCGGCTGCCCGCCGCCCATGGGATAAAACACAGTTTTATCAAGTATCACCCGCCATCGTTTTTCACCTTCGGGATACAACTCTAAAACATGTGCGTCCATTTCCTTGGTATACGAATCCTCCAAATATATCGCGTGTGTTTTCAT
>JBBTWM010000028.1:0-1098 GCA_038062795.1 Patescibacteria group bacterium
TTAAAACCGCCCACAAGCAATTTGTCGAACATCTTGAGAGCCGACGTCGTGCTCACGCTACCATCGTAGCATACAGCAAAGATATCGAGCAGCTCGTTGCTTTCCTTACCAATGTCGGGAAAAAGGATATTGGTACGGTTTCACGCGAAGAACTGGAAGCATTTTTGAAAAAACTTGCATCCGACAGCTACACGCCCAAATCCATTTCCCGGAAAATTAACTCCATGAAGACCTTTTACCGGTTTCTCAAAACTACCGGAATTACCGCCATTGATCCCGCAAGTGACATCGAACACCCGAAATATGATATTAAACCTCCGAGGATTCTTTCCAAACTCGAATATAGGGCCCTGAGAGATGCCTGTCGTGGAGACGCACGAACCCATGCAATTGTAGAACTCTTTTTACAAACAGGGCTTCGCATCGGAGAGCTTGCCAACCTTTCTACGGGTGACGTACGGGAGAGTGAGCTCCATGTTGCAGCTCAGGAAGGACATATCGAACGCATGGTCCCGCTTAACCGCGCCGGCCATGAAGCATTAGATAGCTGGCTCAAAATACGGGGTATAACCACAAAATCGCAGGCGCTCTTTATTACGAAAACCGGACGCTCGCTTCTTATCCGCAATATCCGGACGGCAATTGACCGGTATTTTAAAGTTGCCGGAATAGAAGACGCCAAAGTCAATGACTTGCGGCATACCTTTATTGCCCACCACCTTATGGCCGGCACGCCTATCACCACGATTAGTAAACTCGTAGGGCACAAACGCCTTTCTACAACGGAAAAATACCTTGAGTTTATCAAGGACAAACCTCTAGATCACGTCAAGCTAGAGGAGCTTTAACTTGGGCGTGCTTGCTCCTGCGACCTCTCCTCGGCTACAATTACTCCATGGACAAAAACTTTGATCCGAAATCAGTTGAGGAGTCCATTTACCAGATGTGGGAAACTGGAGGATATTTCAAGCCGCAAATAGACTCGGGGAAAAAACCCTTTAGTATTTTACTTCCCCCGCCCAACGCCAATGCAGACCTGCATGTGGGCCATGCCATGTATGTCATCGAAGACATCATGGTTCGTTTCCACCGCATGAA
>JBBTWM010000029.1:0-5045 GCA_038062795.1 Patescibacteria group bacterium
TTCACAATTTCTTGTGCTCGCAACAGACTCATCAAGAGTAAATGACCCAATATTTACCAAAGACACTTGTGTTTCTTTTTCTACTGCCTCACGGCGTGATTTAGCTGATGATAATAATCGTAGGTTCATAAAAATGGCACCTTAAATATTCCCGTTTTATACATAATGACCGCCCAGGTAGCGACAACCGGCGCGCATACTCCGGCAACCACAAGGCTTTGACCCAAATTGAGCTTGAGCGTAAACCGGAGGACAAGATAGGAAAGCGTGACTTTCCACCATAAAAGCGTTGCGCTGAATGCTAAAAACAGCAGACTAAAAACAATACCAAATACGCTTGTGGTGCGCGGCGGCGGCAATAACACATACAGAAACGAGGTCGCAAGAAACCATACTGTGGTGGGAATGAGGGTATACGACCACGCAATAAGGAGACGGGTAAACCTCACCCGAACGCGAAACAAGCGGCCGGCGGCCATGATACTAACCGTGGAAACCAGCGCGCCGCTTATGGCTCCCATAAACAAAACGATAAACTGTTGTGTCAGCAAAAACGGCCGGAATGCTGCAACTTTTACGACACTTGCGAGCGCAAAATAGATGCCTAATAGAGCGGCGATAAATACAAGCTCGCCCGGTTTTCCATGCGTTACGATACGCCGGTATGTTTCGTACGGGCGCGTTATAATGCCTATGGCGGTCCGACCAAAGGCAACGGCGCTCACAATAAGCACACTGAGGAGGTCCATATAGAGATAGTCGGAAAACTCGTCAAAAACCCGCGCCCGCCTCCCCGGCGGCTTAAAATCCCCGTTGAAGCATGGTGGTGAGGATGGTAATCGCAGAACCGATAAGCACATATAACACCAGGACAAATCCCAGGCTTATAACAACAAACCACGGCCACGGCATGACCTTGAGCCGCTTCGTGAGCTGTTTGTATACTCCGGTCAGAGGACCGAGTGTTTGCGGAGGTATGTCCGTTACCTCCTCCCATCGTTTTACAAACTTTTGGTATGTGGCGTCTCTCATGGTATTTTGGGTCATATAGATAGAAAAAGTTCTACGAACGCCCTACGCGCCCGAAACAACCGTGACTCCGCACTTTTAAATGTAATAGACAGCTTGTCCGCAATCTCCGAAACCGACGCGCGCTCAAGATACTTAAGCACCAATACCTGCCGGTAATCCGGCATCATGCGCGCAAATACCATACGGATCTTGTCTTTTATGAGCGTTGCGTCAAGCTCTGCCTCCGGGCTCATTAATGGCGAAACAAGCGTTTCTAACTGCGGAATCTGCGAGAACACGAAGTGCCCTATTTTTTTCCTCCGGTAATAATCAATAATTTTGTTGTGACAAATGGAAAAAAGATAGGTTCTGACACTGCAATTCCCACGAAAATCCCGAAGTCCCTCCAAAAAACTAAACAGTGTATCCTGAAGTATTTCTTCGGCATCTTCGTGAGTCTTTACTTTCGCCAGGATATGCCGGCGGAGTTGGGGCGCAAATTGCTGATAAAAGGCGGCCGCAGCGTGTCGGTCATGAGCAAATAAACGAGCGATGAGGGTCGCGTCATTCATGGAGTTCCGTTACTTTAGCATAATTGACGGACTCGGGCAAATTCCCTACACTTACTACATACCGATATGATTGAACGTGTATTTGCAGAATCACTCCAAAATCTGGCCCCCAACCCGAATTTAACAACCTATGGCATGTTGGTCACCGCCATTGTGAAAAATGCGTTCATTTTGGCCGCGGTCATAAGCTTTATTTTGTTGATTTTCGGAGGATTTAACGTTATAGTAGCGGCGGGAGACGCCAAGAAAGCAGAGCAGGGCAAGACAGCGCTCACCGGGGCGGTCACCGGACTCCTTCTGGTATTAGGATCATTCTGGATAATACAGATTATCGAAGTCATTACCGGAACAAATATATTGAGCCCTGTTGGATTTTGATACACCACTATGGAACAAATCGTCGGACAAGTACAAAACCCGCTTGAAGGAACCAGCTATGCGGGACTTGGCGGGGTCGGATTGTTTATCACCAATATCCTACGCCTCTTTTTTGTGGCTGCAGGCGTGTATGCCCTGCTTAACTTTATCATAGCCGGATACAGCTACATGAACGCAGCCGGAGACACCAAGAAGCTATCGGCGGCGTGGAGTCGGATCTGGCAGTCGCTCATCGGATTGGTTATCATCGTCGGGTCGTTTGCCATCGCATCTCTGTTTGGCTATCTCATTTTCGGCCGGGCTGATTTTATCTTAAACCCGGTTATCTACGGACCGGGAGACTAACATATGAACCTATTAGCTGACGTGTCGTTGGGGCAAATCGGGGGATCGGGATTAGGGCCGTTCGGTGAATCTGCAGGTGACGGAATTACCGGAATTACCAAAATTGTTTCCTCCATCATCGGAATCATGACGGTTGCGGCAGGCATCTGGTTCCTGTTTCAGTTTATCATCGGCGGATTTAACTGGATTAATTCCGGTGGCGACAAGGCCAAACTTCAAACATCACGTGACCGGTTGACCAATGCCCTTATCGGACTGATCGTCGTGGTTGCCGGTTGGGCCATCCTGGCACTTGCAGGCACATTTTTCGGGTTTGATTTCACGCTGTCGAATCCGGGCAGTTTACTCGAGCAATTAAATCCGAATCAATAATTATGACCCGCCTTTTAGCACAAATAATCAATCCGGTTCTCCCCGGCCCATTAGGCCAGGGAGGAAGTGAGGCCGGTCCGCCGGCTATCGGCTCTATTATCAGTTCGCTGGTCGGAGTATTTCTAATTTTGGCGTTCATCTCCACACTCCTGTATATGCTCCTCGGGGGCTTAGATTGGATTACCAGTGCGGGCGACAAAACGAAGCTCCAATCCGCGCGGGACAAAATCACCAATGCGCTCGTCGGCATGGTGGTCGTGGGGGCCTCCTGGGCGGTCATGATGATCGCCGGAAACTTTTTTGGGTTAGATTTTCCCAATCTTCCTATTCCAACGATAGGCAACTAGGGTGTTGACAAGTCCCGTTTTATTGCGCAAGAATGGTAGGTAAGGTATAATAAACGTTGTATTGATTTGACGGAGGGAATTGATTATGCACAAAGTATTTGCCCAGGCATCACTTGATGTTAAACAGCCCGACACGATCAAAATTACGGATATCGGCAAATTGATAAGCGCGCTCGTGGGCACCGTGCTGATTATCGCATCGCTGCTTGCATTCCTTTACCTCATTTTGGGAGGCATCAAATGGATTACGTCCGGAGGCGATAAGGCCGGAATGGAAGAGGCGCGGAACAAAATTACCCACGCCATCGTCGGACTCATCATTGTGGGCGCCGCCTGGGCAATCATGACGCTCGTCCAAAACTTCCTGGGCGTGCAAATTATCGGCGGCTCCATAAATTTCCCGAAGCCGTACTAACAAGATCCCGATTCATAAACCGGACACAGGACTCTTGTCACACCCCGTAGAGTAGACGATAATATCCGTATATGAATAACGACGTTTGTTCACAAGGGTACGGCATTACTGACGCCGCCGGCGTAGCCTCAATTCAATGTTTGGTGCCATTGGTCACAAACATCATCCGTGCCGTCGTATCCCTTGGGGCAGTTGCACTCTTTATCATGCTTCTGGTTGGCGGATTTAATTTCCTTTTTTCTGCGGGTGACCAAAAAAAACTCGAGGCAGCGCGCGGAACCGTGACACAGGCAATCGTCGGCATCGTCATTATGTCTCTTGCCTATCTGATTATTCTGACCATCGAAACATTTACCGGAGTCAACGTCACGGATTTTACGATCACGCAATAGATTGACTTTGGCTAATTTTCTCCAGATAATGATCATATGCGACGCATTGGTATTTTTATCACCGTACTCATACTGACGTGGGTTGCTTTTTTGGCATTACCTACTTCGGTCATGGCACAAACCACTCCTCCCACCACGGCAGCCCAGTGTGATGATGCATCGTGGTTTCTCGATATGAATTGCGTTGTGGCTGGACTTATGAAAGCGTCAGAAGGGGCACTCAATAAACAAGCAGGAGACGTCGGAACAGCCACCATGAGTCAAGGCCAGCTCATTATCGCCTTCCGCGGATTGTGTGATGCAGACTCTCCTGGATGTCCGATAGGACTGAGCTATCAAAAAAGCGCTATGGCGGGACTCGCCAAAAGCACTCTTGCGATGTACCAACACCCACCTGCCAGAAGTAGCGAATATATCGCAGATGTGGGCAGAACGCTCGGGTTTATTCCCAAAAAAGTAGAAGCCCAAGGGATTGGATTTTCCGGACTCCAAAGTATGCTGCCGCTTTGGAAGACATTTAGAAATATTGCCTACGCCCTGCTTGCTGTAATCATCATCGTTGTCGGATTCATGGTCATGTTTCGGAAAAAAATTGATCCGAAAACGGTAGTCACCGTGCAAAATGCAATTCCCCGGATTGTCATCGCATTGGGACTCGTCACGTTTTCCTATGCCATTGTCGGCGCCATGATCGACCTTATGTATTTGGCTATCGTACTATCCACATCAGCCGTAGACAGCGCATCGGGAGGCAACTTAGGAAAACTGCTCAGTATTGCAACAACGTTTAACTTTGACATTTGGCCGCCGGGACTTACCTGGGGATCAACAACGGCGCCGACGACGGAAAATGCAACAAAATTACTTCTTAACGGGGGGTTAAGCGGACTATTACGGTTCTTTTTTGCAAGCGGATTCCAGGCGTATGACGATATCGGCGCGATGATCACGCAAAATGATCCATACAATATCGCCGCGTGGACCATCCTACCAGGAGTAATCGGATATTTTTTTGGTGCAAGAGGTGCGTTGTTGGGGGCGACAACAGGTCCAATTCTCCTTGGAATCATATTTCTGATTATTTTATTGTTTGGCGTTATCCGGCTTATTTTCATGCTGCTGGATGCCTACATCAATATCATCATCTCGCTCCTCACCGCTCCGTTTCAACTGATGATGGAGGCCATCCCCGGCACGAATGCATTTAGTTCGT
>JBBTWM010000030.1:0-1818 GCA_038062795.1 Patescibacteria group bacterium
TATCAAACCGCATACGCTTGATGCAGCTTGCACACGCATGAAACCTCGTCATGACGCCGTTGACGGGCACCGTGACCCAATGGATGTTTATCCCGATGGTTCGTTTGGTGTGTGTTGCCCGCCGTTTCCACTGACCTCCCGCGACTCCACGATGATGTTTATGTGAGCCTCCAGCCACAGAATGTTTCGAACAGATATCGCATTTGAGTGCCATAGAGGCTATACTATACCATATGTTAGGTGAGCTCTTCAACAATCCATTTGCATTCTTCTCCTGGTTGATCGCGCTCGTCGTTGCCATTACGATCCACGAATTTTCCCATGCCTTTGCGGCAGACCGCCTCGGCGACCCGACCCCGAGGATGCAGGGGCGCCTTACGTTAAACCCGCTTGCCCACCTTGATCCTTTGGGTACGCTCATGTTGCTCATTGCCCGCTTCGGCTGGGGGAAGCCGGTCGTCTTTGACCCGTTTAATCTGCGTAATCCCCGACGCGACGCAGCTATCATTTCCTTGGCTGGGCCGGCATCCAATATGCTGCTTTCTTCTACTCTGTCACTGATCCTTCACGCGCTGCTTACCACCCCGTATGCCATGATCGCCTATATCTTCATCCAGCCCGTTATCGTCATGAATGTGTTACTCGCCGTTTTTAACCTCGTTCCCATCCACCCGCTTGACGGATTTAAAATCGTCGAAGGAATACTTTCCCCGGATTACGCACGCCAATGGCATGAATTGGAGTCGTACGGGATGATTTTTCTCTTGTTCCTGGTGTTTCCCGTATTCGGCGG
This sequence comes from Patescibacteria group bacterium, assembly GCA_038062795.1. Classification (GTDB taxonomy): domain Bacteria; phylum Patescibacteriota; class Microgenomatia; order UBA10105; family UBA927; genus UBA927. The sequence continues at coordinate 794 of JBBTWM010000030.1, forward strand.
TGTGTCACCTATAAGCCGGATCATTTCCCCGATCATTAATTTCTTCCTGTCCCTGCTCCTTCCCGGCGTAGGAAGCGCGGGAGTAATTTGATATACTGTATCCATGCGCGCATACTTCACGGCCTCAATAGTCGGCAGAAAATACCATTTGGGAAATTACCAGAAAATCGGAGAAATACTCCGGTCTCACAACGTGGAAGTCATGGATGAACATATCCTGAACGTTTCAGAAAAAGACATCCAGATGCAGTCAAAAGATATACGCATTAAATTTCACCAGAAACTTGAGGATTGGGTCAACTCTTCAGACTTTCTCGTAGCCGAAACGAGCTTTCCTTCTATCAGCGTCGGCTACGAAATAAGCATGGCACTGGACCGGGGTAAGCCTGTCCTTATCCTCTACAGTGAGGGAGATCCGCCATCATTGTTTGCCTATCACGAAAACGAAAAAATCATATGCGAAAAATATACCGTCGAAACACTACCGGCGATTATTTCTGATTTCCTCCAGTTTGTCCGCGGAGAGGCCGATACGAGATTCACCTTTTTTATCTCCAGCAAACAAGCGGCATATTTAGCCAAACAAGGCAAAAAAAACCGTGTCCCCAAATCCGTCTACTTAAGAAGCCTCATAGACCGCGACATGGCCAAATAACCACGGCTACCGTCTGTACAATACCTAACTGTATATAAATACATCATGATGATGCATAACGCTTCTCCCGTATCCCGCCGTACACTTACGTCACATGGCTATTATGATTATTCGACGGCTTCATCGTTCTGTTATCGCCCCTACTGGACGCACCATCGCCCTTGGCGCGCGGCTTCATGTGCTTATCTGGACAAGGTATTTCGATGACGCGTGGGAATCCATACCGCTTCACGAAAAACTCGCCTGGATATTATTTATATCCAATACGCTTGCCATCCTCACCCTATTCCAGCTTCTGACCCTTGCCTAAGGCCCACTGTTTAAGTCGCGATACATTTGAGACGCTAGTAAATTGATGGGATGTATCACA
>JBBTWM010000031.1:0-4254 GCA_038062795.1 Patescibacteria group bacterium
GCGCTACCACCGTTACGGAAGAAGACGCTACCCCGTTACTCGCGCTTCCGAAATCTTTTGATGACTACCTTTCCTCTCTTGGCCGGAAAGAACGCCATGAAATGCGGCGGAAATTGCGCCGGTTTGACGAACACTATCCCGGCCATGCATTTACGGTCGAAGATCAGCCGGATATAAAGCTGCTTCTTGATCTTATGCGGTATAACGATGAAAAGCAGAAATTCCTGACTACAGCCATGGAGGGATTCTTTTTTGCCCTTCCGCAAACTGCGGGCGGGCAGCTCAAGCAGTTTTCGTTGATTGTCGAGGGCAAACCCATCGCGACCACCGTGGCGTTTGAAGTCGGCCGGTCGCTGCTCCTGTATAACTCCGGCTATGATCCGTCCGTCGAAGGCTCAGGATGGTATCTCAAATCCAAATGTATCCGTTGGGCAATAGACAATGGGTATACGCAGATCAATTTTCTCCAGGGCAAAGAACGCTATAAATACGACCTCGGAGCCGGGGATTTCCTCGTATACCGCGTGAGCCTTACGCTGTAAGAAATATATTTGGTATACTAGTGAGATCGTGAAGCAGATTCCCCATCTTACGAGCGCCGAAGCCGCCAGACGGCTCAGCGAATACGGGCCAAACGTCTTGTCCGAGACCTCCTCCCACACGCCGCTGAAAATTTTTGTCGAGCAATTCCAAAGCGTTCTTGTCCTCATGCTGTTGGCTGCAACCGGTCTTTCCTTTTTCCTCGGAGACTCGCTGGACGGCATCCTGATTCTTGCGATAGTACTGCTCAACGCCTTGCTCGGATTTGCGCAGGAATTCAAAGCGGAAAAAGCCCTGTCCGCACTCAAACAAATGACGACCGGGGTCGTAAAAGTATTGCGTGACGGTGTAACCGTTGAGCTGCCAAGCACGCAGCTTGTCCCCGGAGATATTATCTTTCTGGAAGAGGGCGACAAAGTGCCTGCAGATGCCCAGCTAATCGAGGCATTGCATATAGAATTTAACGAGGCTGCACTCACCGGCGAATCGCTGCCGGTCGAAAAAAATACGACGTCGGAATCCCGCATCTACATGGGTACGATCGTCACCCGGGGCAGAGCAATGGCAAAAGTCACCGCAACCGGTATGAAAACGAAGTTCGGGTCCATTGCAGCCAAACTCGGGGAAATCAAGGATGAGGAAACGCCGCTGGAGAAAAAAATGGCCAAACTGGGAGGCCAATTGGGCGTGGTGGCGCTCGGAGCGGCATCCATCATTTTCGGATTGGGATTTATCCGGCACGACCCCTTATTTGAATCGTTATTAACGGCTATCGGACTCGCGGTTGCTGCGGTACCGGAAGGGTTACCGGCAGTCGTCACGATTACGCTCGCCGTGGGCACCCAACGCATGGCCAGACAACGGTCTATACTGCGCAAACTCTCCGCAATCGAGTCATTGGGCAGTGTTACCGTTATCGCGACAGACAAGACCGGTACGTTGACCCAAAACGATATGCGGGTGACCGACGTGTGGTTTGACGGCAAATCATACAAGCCCGAATCCCTCGTATCTAAAAAGTCTCCGAATCTTACTAACCTCGTAGAAATAGGCGTGCTTTGTAACAACGCAAGTGTTTCCCGTAGCTATCAACAAGGCATGCCGACGGTCATAGGCGACAAAACCGAGGGGTCGCTGTTGCTGCTTTCCCATACACTCAATATGCCAATTGATGACCTGCGCGAAAACGGCAAACTGGTAGAGGAATTTGCGTTTACATCACTTCTCAAGATGATGACAGTTATCTGGAAGTACAGCGACAAAACATCCGTATTCACCAAGGGGGCTCCTGAGGCAATCCTGGGCGCAAGCGATACAATCATGCAGGGAAACGTCCGCGTCGCACTCACTCCTGCCCTGCGTAAGAAAACAGAATCCGCTTTTCGGTCTTTTGCGGCCAAGGGACTCCGGATGATCGCATTCGGCACGCGCGACATCGCATGGAAAAACCAGCCGCGCGAAAAAGTGGAATCCGGACTGACGTTCGTAGGATTCGTAGGCATTGCCGATCCGCCCCGGAAAGAAATCCTGCATGCGGTGGGGCTTGCAAAACGCGCGGGCATTATCACCATCATGATTACCGGGGACAATGAACTGACGGCACAGGCAATCGGTGCTGACGTCGGTGTCCTCGAAAAAGGCGACGAAGTGCTTACCGGCTCCCAGCTGGAAACGCTGTCTGACAAAGAGGCGATGCGCGCCCTTATAAAGACGCGCATTTTTGCCCGCACCACGCCGGAACAGAAATACCGCATCGTTTCGCTTCTTCAAAAAATGGGCCATGTGGTCGCGGTCACGGGAGACGGCGTCAATGACGCGTTAGCACTCAAACAGGCAGATGTGGGAGTCGCGATGGGAATTACCGGTACGGATGTCGCCAAAGAGGCGTCCGACATGATCATAACCGATGACAATTACGCATCGCTGGTTATCGCAATAGAAGAGGGACGGACAATTTTTGACAATATCAAATCCACGACCAAATACCTGATCGGCTGCAATTTAGGAGAAATCGGGGCAATCACCGGCGGAGTGTTTTTGGGTTGGCCGTTTATCCTAAGCCCGCTCCACATCCTTTATGTAAACCTGGCAACCGACAGCCTCCCTGCTATCGGGTTAGCGTTAACGCCCAAGCAAGGTGATATCATGGCACGAAGCCCAAGAACCGAAACTAATATTTTCAACAAACACGACGCGCTCTGGTTTATCGAGGTGGGTGTGCTCACGACACTGGCTACCCTGGTTTCGTTTGTTATCGGATCGCAATATAGCGTAACGCTGGGCCGCACACTTGCGTTCCTCGCAATTATCCTCGCCCAGCAGTATATCTTCTACGATATGGCAAGCCGCAATAATACCATTTTAAAACTTTCCCTAAGACAGTTTCCATGGGCGGTTTTGCCGATCGTTATTATGATTATTCAAATTCTTCTTCTGGAGGTTCCGCTATTCCAACACATATTCACGCTCGAAGCGCCGCCAATCATCTTCTCCGTATTGAGCGTGGGAATCACCAGCGCCCTGCTCATCGTTTCCGAACTCCGGAAGAAATACGGCAGGCATTTGTATTATCATCACTAGCAGCAGTTGCAGCTTGGTGTATAATAGCCCTAATTCGTAAAATACATGACGACAAAACAAATTATTTTCTTGGGTATCACAGTACTTGTTGTCGGTCTGATTATCGGCGGCATATTTTTTGCGGTTGGACTCCGGAGAAATGCGGCGCCTGCAGCAACTCCGACGCCGACACCTTCCGCTATAGCCACGCCGTCGCTCATCGTGACTGAGACCCCGACGTCCATACCAACCAAAGCACCCACGCCGACGATGACCAAAAAGCCCACCCCCACGCCGTCCAATACTCCTGTTCCGACGCCCACCCCCACGCCGGGGGTAATCAACATAGAAACGAGTGTGACACCCACAACCAGTACGCTTTGCACGCAACAGTTTACCTTTACGGCAAAAATCTATACAAACGGTGCGATGACGGTAAAGTACAAGTGGCTACGAAGCGACGTCTCAAGCCCCTCGGAACAAACCCTAACGTATGCCGGAGCAGGCATGCAGACCGTAACCACGGAATGGACACGCGGTCCGATAGATTCCGGCACATCCGTTACTGGTTGGGAGCGGATAGAAATTACCAGTCCGGGATCCGCATTAGGCAACAAAGCGGAATTTACCCTCACCTGTCCGTAAATCTGGTGACTTGTGTTAATATAGGCATAATATGGCTATTAATTGGATGGGTCTTTACAAAAAATACAGAGGGAAATGGGTAGCTTTAGGTAACGACGAAAAAACTGTCGCAGGGAGCGGTTCCACAGCTAAAATTGCTTACAGGAAAGCAAAAGAAAATGGTCTTAGAAAACCCATACTCTCCTATATTCCCTTTAAACTTGTAACAAAAGTGGGCTTCTTTCATGAAGTTTAAATATAGAGTTAAGTGAGGTTTCGTGTTGGTTTTTTCCTCTGTTTTTTCGCCAAAATATGACCATGGCTTTCTCGGACAAGTAGGCATCTTCAATTCCTACACTGTTCACTTCTTTTATCGAAAGGGCGTCGTCGAACTTCGACCAGATATTGGGGTCAATTAACACAGTATTGTTGAGGCCACACGCCAAATTTGATATCATGAGAGATACGGGCCTGTAGCTCAACGGTAGAGCAGTAGCCTTTTAAGCTATTGGTTCTGGGTTCGAATCCCAG
>JBBTWM010000032.1:0-7847 GCA_038062795.1 Patescibacteria group bacterium
GGTCACGACCGGAGCCATCTCTTTGAGCTCATTTCTGATGCTGGAATCCATAACCCAATCTGCCATCGTCACCCGAAGCCCGCCGATAAGCGCCGGATTTACCTCACTCGTTAAGCTCACTTCGTGTCCCGCAATACGGGACAGGGTCCGGGCAATGGACTGTGTCTCGTCCTGCGTTAATTTGACTGCGGATTCTACTCTGGCCTGGTGCTCATGCTTGGCTGAAGCGGACATTTTGAGAAGTAATGACGTCACCTTTGGCGTCATATCGCCATTCTTGCTGCCACGCTTCAAATGACGTATAACACCCTCTACAAATCCGCGGGCATCTTTGGAAACAGACTTCACTTTTTTTCCTCCCGGGCAGCCCAAACTTCCAGGTCCTTCACCCTTTTGGAAATAAGTGCGTGCTGCTCTTTGGCGCCCATAACGGACGACAGTAAACGCTTTGCCATAACGACGGCCAAATCTACCGCTTCTCCGGCAATCGCTTTTTTGGCTGATTTATGCGCTTCTTCCGCTTCCAGTTTCCCCCGCGCGATGACCGCCGCCGCTTGCGCGTGCGCTTCGGCAACTAATTCTTTCTCCACCTCTTTTGCCTGTTTTTTGGCATCCTCTATGATCGACATCGCATCTTCACGGGCTTTGGCAAGCGCTTTTTCCGTCATCGCTTTGAGCTTCTCTTCCTCATCCTTGAGCTTGGCGGCAAGCGCGACACCGTCTGCTATCTCACGCTTACGTTTCTCCAGCATGGTGAGAATCGGTTTATAGAGCAATTTTTGCAGCACGATGATAATCACTAAAAAGTTGACTACCTGTGCTGCCAACAATGTTGGTTCAATACCAAGTTTATCCATGAATTCGGTTGTATCTTTTAAACAAATTTAATAATAAGACCCACAACGAGCGAGTAGATAGCGATAGCTTCTGCAAAAGCGATACCCAAAATCATACTCGTACGGATCTCGTTAGCGGCTTCGGGATTTCGACCCATAGCCTCAAGTGCTTTCCCGGTTAAAATACCGATAGCAATAGCCGGAGCAATACCTCCGACGGAAACGGTTATACCCATCATAATCATACGAATTGCTGCATCTTCCATTCTGACCTCACCCCCTTTTCATAGTGCCCGGGAACACTTTTCCCGTGCAGGTAACGTGTATCAAGTATACTGATTATCCTGCCTCATGCAATATGCATCACTTTGATGCATATAGCGTTTCCTATGCGTGTTCTCCCTCGCCATGCGATACGGCAACGGCAAAAAACGCCGTGGAAAGCATAGAAAACACCAATGCCTGAATGAGGCCGACGAACAATTCCATAAAAAGAAAGGGCAACGGAACGATAAACGGCATAAGGAATGCGATAACCGCGAGTAATACCTCGCCTGCGAAAATATTGCCGAACAACCTAAACGCAAACGATATAACCTTGGAAATATCAGAAACGAGCTCGAGCAATCCGACGCTGAATTGTATCGGATCCTTGAAGTTGATAAACCGCCCCAGATAGTGACCGCCCAAATTCAAAAATCCGTAGTACTGCATGGCGATAACAGAAACGATTGCCAGCGCGAGCGTCATATTGAGATCAGCAGTCGCTGCCCGAAAAAGCGGCACGAATTCCGTTTTGCCGTGTTCCCCGGCTGCTGCATCCGTTTCCCCTGTTCCTTTTGTGCCTGCCGCAACCTCAGCAGACGGTTCTTCCTGTGTCTTTTGCACCGCAGTTTCCGGCGCAGTTTCCACCACTGCCGTTTGAGGCTTTTCCGAACGGTAAAATCCGATGGTTCCGACTCCGGGAAGCAATCCCACCCAATTTGCGGCAAGAATAAAAAGGAAAAGCGACGCGACAATCGGAAAAAACTGCTTGATATGCTTTCCTGCAATAGCCCCAAAAAAGTCATACAAGCCTCCGACAATCATCTCTGCAATAAGCTGGATATTCCCCGGAATCACGGACATCTTCCGGGTGGCCAACCAAGAAAGCACGAGAATAAGCGCCATGACCAGCCATGTGGTGATATAGGCATTCGAAACGGGCAGTCCCCAAACTGTCCATAACCGTTCCGCAGCCAAAGATATGTTCAACATAAATTCTTACAAAATACTATTCAACCCCGGTATTATCAGCGACGCAGTGCATCACGTACAATACGTATCAGTGATGCACATGAGATCACCAGTCCCAACCCGAACAAAATCAGTGTCGCGTTCGGACGGGTTCCCCAACGCTCATCAAGTTTCACGCCGACTACCAGACCCAGCACCATCGGGAGCGCGATATCAAACCCTACCTGTCCGGCCACGGATACAAACTGCCATCCGCCGCCGTTGTCGGACAATTTCTTGCCCGTTGATTTGGGTTTACGCGGACGAATACCTGTTTCGACGTCTTCCAATATGACGTCGAAATACTCGCCCTCGGATATGTCGCTTTTTTCGTCTTTCATAAATAATTGTATCCCAGTCAGGTTTTTGCCGTCAATACATTAGGCCTGAAATGAACCAATCGGGTCCAACGCCCGTACGTCATCTGCCAAAATAACTAACCGGTCATCTTTTTGGTCCACTTTACCCGTGATAATGACTGCGTTGTCCCGCACCCATAGACGGGCGCTGCGCGCGTACATTTTGGGGAAAATCACGACTTCGATATTTCCGGTCAAGTCCTCAAGACGCACAAACGCCATTTCACTGCCGCTGCTTTTGGTAACTATTTTCTTTACCTGGGTGACGAGGCCGAGCACCTGTATCCGGTCACCGACGCGTTCTTCCGTAACGAACGAGAGCGGAGTCATCGACTCGTTATCCCCCATGTTCTGCAGGGTTTTTTCCAACGGATGTGCGGTAAGATAAAATCCCAATAACTCTTTTTCAAATCCGAGAAGTTGTGAACTCGTCAGTTCCGCGACTTTGGGCAAATGGTCCAGCACAGAGGTTTGTTTCGCGTCTCCGGTGTCAAATAATCCGGTCTGTCCGCTGGAAGCGGCTTTCCGGTCTTTGTGTACCTGTTCCAACTTGGTCTCGACGACGGATAATAACGCGGCGCGCGTCCCAAATGGCTCCATCGCACCTGCCTGGATAAGGCTTTCCAACGTCTTTTTGTTCACTTTGGATACATCGACCCGGCGCAAAAAATCCGAAAATGTGGTAAATGAGCCATGTTCGCGCGCCCGTAAAATACTTTCTATTGCCGCCTCTCCCACATTTTTTATCGCAGAGAGCCCAAACCGGATGCGTCCGCTTTCTATAGAAAATTCGATATCCGACGTGTTGATATCCGGAGGAAGCAAGTGGATACCCGTACGCTTACATTCAGCGACGATCATGGCGATTTTCTCGCTCCTCGTATCTCCGGTATTGGCCCGTGACTCGGCTGTTAACACTGCCGTCATATACTCGACCGGATAATTCGCTTTGAGATACGCCGTTTGATAGGCAATCACCGCATAACAGGCAGCGTGCGCTTTGTTAAACCCGTATCCCGCAAACGGTTCAATGAGATGAAAAATTTCTTCTGCCTTGTTTCTGGTCATGCCGTTTTTAACACACCCGTCCACAAATTTTTCCTGCTGCTTTTTCATTTCCGAAGGAATTTTTTTCCCTACGGCTTTCCGAAGTTTATCCGCATCTCCCCAGGAATAGCCGGCAAGGGTAATGGCCGTCAGCAACACGTCATCCTGATAACAAATAAGTCCGTATGATTGGCTCAGCACGTCCTTGAGACGGGGATCCGGATAGGTGATGCTACCGGGATTATTTTTCCGCGAGATATATTGCGGGATTACCTGCATCGGGCCCGGCCGGAAAAGCGCCACCATGGCCATAAGGTCAAAAATCGTGGTCGGTTTCAGTTCCTTTATATACCGCCGCATGCCCGCAGACTCGAGTTGGAACACCCCTGTCGTTTCCCCGACGGCAAGCATTTCAAATGTCTTTTTATCCGTCAGGGGTATGCCATACAAATCGATTACTTTCCCTTTTACCTCTTCGATAAATTTAAGAGCAGCCGCCATAATAGTAAGGTTTCGAAGCCCCAGAAAGTCCATTTTCAGTAGTCCGACGCCATCTTCTCCCACGGTATACATGTCATACTGCGTGACGACCCGGTCTCCCTTGCTCTCCCTCTGTAGCGGCGTATACTCGACAAGCGGTTTGTCAGCAATCACGACCCCTGCTGCATGTACCGAGGCATGACGGGCGACCCCTTCGAGTTTGCGGGCAACGTCGAGCAACCGCTTCGTTTCCGGTTCAGCACGATAGGCCGTAGAAAGTTCGGGGGAAAGGTCAATCGCGCGATCGATAGACATGCTACTCCCCTGGGCCCCGATCGGTATCATTTTCGAAATCCGGTCCGGCTGAGCATACGGCATGCCGAGCGCTCTGCCTGCATCCCGTACGGCGCCCCGAGCCTCCATCGTGCCGAACGTAATAATCTGGGCAACTTTGTCATAGCCATACCGCTTGGTAACATACGCAATCACTTCATCCCTTCGGTCATCGGCAAAATCAAGGTCTATATCCGGAGGACTCGGCCGCATGGGGTTTAAAAATCGTTCGAACGGAAGGTGAAAGAATAACGGATCGATACCGGTAACCCCCAATATATAAGAAACCACGCTTCCCGCGGCTGATCCTCTGCCCGGACCGACAGCAATTTTCTGGTCCTTTGCCCAATTCACAAAATCCGAAACAATGAGAAAGTACGTGGAGTACCCTTTTTTTGTAATAATATCGAGCTCGTAATTGATGCGGTCTTTGATTTCTTCCGTCACGGTTTTATACCGCTGCGGCAAACGCTCATCTACCAACAACCGCAAATAATCCTCGGGTGTCTGACTTTCCGGAAGCGGGAACTTAGGCAGAATCCATTTACCCACAGAAAGCGTTATATCGCACATGGATGCGATTTTTACCGTATTTTCTATCGCTTCCGGATACCGGGCGAACAACTCAGTCATTTCCTCCGGACTCCGAAGATAAAAGTCGGGAGACTCCAGCATGGACAACGGACGGTTTTTTTCCACAATGGTACGCTGTGTTTGTACGCATAAGAGTATTTCCTGCGCCTCTGCGTCTTCAGCCCGTACATAATGCACGTCATTGGTCGCAACTAACGGTAATCCGAGTTTACGGGATAAGGCAATAAGTTTTTCATTCACTATTTCAATTTCCGCGATAGCAGGATGCTTCTGCAGTTCTATATAGTAATGGTCCGGACCGAAAAGTTGTGCGTATTTCTTCGCAACATCCTCTGCTTCGTGCACTTTATCCTGCATCAGCAGTTGCGGCACTTGGCCGGCAAGACACGCAGACAGGCAGATAATTCCTTCATGATGCTGTGTCAACAAATCCCAGTCGATGCGGGGCTTGTAGTAATACCCGTCCAAATGCGCGCTCGTCACGAGTTTGAGGAGGTTTCTATACCCAACATCATTTTGAGCAAGCAGCACCAGATGATATGGATCGGTATCGATCTTTCCCTCTTTGTCTAAACGGCTTCTTCGGGCGACATAGGTTTCCACACCGATAATAGGCTTGATCCCCGCAGCCTTTGCCTTGAGGTAAAACTTGAAACTGCCGTACATCGCTCCGTGATCAGTAATGGCAAGGGTATCCATGCCCATTTCTTTGGTTCTGGCGATAAGCTGATCCAGCTTGCCTAATCCGTCAAGAAGGGAAAATTCACTATGGACATGCAGATGTACGAAATGTGCCATGATTAAAGTTTACTTACAAGCAGCGTCATAACTTTTTGTTTGTCACCTTTTCCCTTTAATTCCTTAAGGACAGTACCGAAGAGAAACATCTTGGATTGTTCTTTCCCTGCCCTAAAATCAGCGACTGCTTTCGGTTGCGCTGCAACGACCTGAGCAACGACGCTGAGTATATCTTCATCAGAAATCGACTCGACAACCATTGATGATGCGATATGGTGAATAAATTGTACTTCACCTAATGTTATTTCGACTCGCTTATTAATAATCCAGTTCGCAATAGTTTTCGGCGTTATATTTGTTTTTTTGTATACTCCACGCTCTGTTTCTAGAACGCACTTCTCAAAAAAACTAGCGGTATTCACATCACTGATGATTTGATCGGTATCATGTTCCGAAAGACCGTATGAATGCATAAACCGTATTTTTTTCGCATCGGGAAGCTCAGGAATGTGAGATTTAATTTCTTGTATGATCGTTTTCGTAAACCGCATGGGCGGAATATCCGGCTCCGGAAAATACCGGTAATCCGCAGCTCCCTCTTTCCCCCGTTGGGAAACCGTGGCATTTTTGGCGTTATCCCATCCGCGTGTCTCCTGCACCGGTATTTTTCCGCTGTCCAAAAGTGCAGCGTGACGCTTGATCTCGTATTCTATGGCAGCGGAGGCGAAACGGAACGAATTGATATTTTTGACTTCTACTTTGTACGGCGGCATGCCGGTTTCTCCTACTTTCCGGATCGAGATATTGGGCTCTAAACGCATCGACCCTTTTTCCATGTCGGCGTCCGAAATGCCAAGGTACCGCACGATTTGATGCAACTTTTTCAGGAATTCCTTTGCCTGCTCCGAGCTTCTGATATCCGCTTCCGTCACAATTTCCATAAGCGGCACGCCCGAACGGTTAAAGTCGACAAGCGTCACTTTTTTCCCGTCAACGACTGCGTGCTGCAGTTTACCGGTATCTTCCTCCAGATGTACCCGGTGAATCCGCACGTCTCCAAACGACGTCGGGATGATCCCGCCGCGGCACAACGGCTGATCGTATTGGGATATTTGATACCCTTTGGGTAAATCAGGATAGAAATAATGCTTCCGGTCAAATTTAGACACGTCGGCTATCTCGCTGCCAAGGGCAAGACCCAACAAGATCGTCCATTCGACTGCTTTTTTATTCGGTACGGGAAGCGCGCCCGGCAACCCCAAACATACGGGGCACGTCCCCGTATTCGGCGCTTTCCCGAAGTGATCAGCCGGGCATCCGCAGAACATGCCGCTCTTGGTCTTTAACTCTACATGAATTTCTAACCCAATGACCGGTTCGTAGGTATTCATATGACGGGTAATGGTCGTTTAATATGCCAATCCGTGACTTTCTGATATGCTGCCCCCAAACTAAGCAATGTACTTTCCGAAAACATGTTTCCAACAAGTTGCATCCCTATCGGCAATCCGCTTGTACCAAATCCGCAGGGAATACTAAGAGACGGTAATCCGACAATATTCACCGTCACCGTATAGAGGTCCGCCATCATGTTTTTCATGGGATCATCGAGAAGCTCACCAAATTTCGAAGGCATAATGGGAGTTACGGGTGAGAGAATGGCATCATATTCCGACAAAAGCTTTTTGTATTCTTCGATAAACAGTGAACGCACCTTTTGCGCTTTTTTGTAATACGCATCGTAATAACCCGAGGACAAGGCGTAGGTACCGGTCATGATGCGGCGTTTGGTTTCTTTGGTAAATAACTCCCGTCCGGCTCCGTAGCGCACACCGTCATAGCGGCCGAGGTTCGAACTGGTTTCACTCGGCGCCAGAATATAGTAGACCGGCACGCCAAATTCCAACATAGGCAGCGACACCTCCTCGACTTCTGCTCCCAGAGAGGCAAACATATCGCGGGCTCTTCCAATCGCTGCCTTAATTTCCGGATCCAAGGCTTCACCATAAAACTCTACCGGGAAGGCAATCTTTTTCCCTTTGATACTCTCTGACAACTCCTTGGTGTATGAAGGAACCGGGCGCGGAGAACTTGTCGCATCATACGGATCATGACCTGCAATTGTTTCCAGCACTAACGCACAATCCTGCGCGGTTTTGGCAGTAGGACCAACCGTATCCAAGCT
>JBBTWM010000033.1:0-71425 GCA_038062795.1 Patescibacteria group bacterium
ACCTCAATCATATGGATTGGTGTAGGGGTAGCAGGTTTCAGCCTCATGATTCCGGCACGGGACCGCCGGAGATCTGCTTCGACTTCCTAGTTTTCACGGATTTCCTGGTATAATCAAGGATATGCGGGTTATTACCAAACAGTGGCTTTGGTTTGTCCTCGGTGCTGCAGTTGTTTTGGTACTTTATGCCATGACGAGGCTTGTACATCTCACCGCTCTTCCCATATTTACAGACGAAGCCATATATATCCGATGGTCCCAGATTGGCATGCGGGATGCGAATTGGCGATTTATATCACTTACGGATGGCAAGCAGCCGATGTTTACCTGGATTATGATGCTGCTTCTGAAGGTTTTTGAGGGGAATGATCCGCTTTTTGTCGGCAGATTAACCTCTGTGGTAGCAGGTATGGCGACGCTGGTTGGATTGTGGCTGGTATCGCACGAACTGTTTCGTGATAAGCGTATTGCCTGGCTGACCAGTGTTATGTATATCATTGTTCCGTTCAGCGCCTGGTACGACCGGATTGCGCTGTATGATTCGCTCGTTTCGACCTTTTCGGTCTGGAGTCTTTATGCTTCCGTATTGTTAGTCCGGTATTTGCGCTTCGATACCGCGTTGATGCTTGGTATGGTGCTGGGAGCCGGCATGCTGAACAAAAGTTCAGGCTTTCTGACGCTTTATTTTTTGCCGGTAACATTGGTGTTGTTCGATTGGCAAGGGAGGGATAGATGGATAAGATTTGTTCGTTGGATAGGGCTCGCCGTAGTTGCTGCCGTGTTGTCACAAGTGTTTTATAGCGTGTTACGGCTCTCGCCGTTTTTCCATATGGTGGGGCAAAAAGATAATGTGTTTGTCTTTACCATGACTGAGTGGTTAAATCAACCGTTTCGTTTTTTTGCAGGGAATCTGCGCGGCATGTTTGACTGGTTACGTCATTACCTGACTATCCCGTTGTTTCTCATGGTGATTGTGCCGTGGTTTACCAGATGGCCGAGAGTGCGTGAGCGCATGCTTCTGTATCTATGGTGGTTATTGCCGTTTGCGGCTCTGGCAAATTTCGCGAAAATTCTTTATCCGCGGTTTATTCTTTTTATGACGATGCCGCTTCTTATTATTGCGGCGTATGCCACGGTGTACACATGGGAGCGCATTCGGCGGCCGTTTCTTCGTCTGGTATTTGTTGCGGCAGTGTTTGTTCCCAGCATATATATCACGAGCTTTATCGTGTTGGCTCCGAAGGATGCGCCGATTCCGCTTGCCGACCGCGGCCAATTTATTGAAGATTGGCCTGCCGGAGGCGGGGTAAAAGAAGTGGTTACCTACTTGACGGCGGAGGCCGCGCACCAGAAAGTGAATGTCTATACCGAAGGGACGTTTGGCCTTATGCCATATGCCATTGAACTATATCTCGTCGACAATCCGAATGTAAAAATAACTGGGATCTGGCCATTGCCGGATGATATGCCCCAGGAAATATCACGCGACGCATCGGTAAGTGCTACTTATTTTGTGTTAAACGAAAGCCAGACGCTTCCTTCGAAATGGTCGCTCACGCTTATCGGGGAATATGAGAAAGCAAACCGTGAAGATCACAAGAAACTTCGTTTTTACCGCGTTGGTGTGCTTCCCGCAGCGTTACCATGAGAAAAAATAATTCGTTAATACTTCCGGTACTTATTATCATGGGGATTGCTCTTGCCTTTATCTTATGGCCGCTTGCTCACCCAGGATTTTACGTATCTGACGACGGTGAATGGATGGTGATACGGCTGTCTGCATTTTATCAAAGCCTGGCAAACGGGCAATTCCCCGTGCGGTATTTAGGCAGGCTTAATAATAGTTACGGGTACCCTGTTGCCAATTTTCTCTACCCGGGATTTCTCTATATCGGATCCCTCTTTCATCTGGCTGGATTGTCTTTTTTAGATTCGGTAAAAGTTATTCTTGGTATGTCTGTCTTTGGGGCGGCAGCGGCCATATTTTTTGCTCTCCGGACCAGGTTTACCGTGGCGGCGAGTTGTATCGGATCACTCAGTTTTATATTTTCCCCGTATCTTCTCTATGACCTCTATAGGCGGGGTTCCGTCGGGGAGGTGCTGGCCATATGTGCAGCGGCTCTCGCTCTGCTTGCCATAGAAAAAGGGTGGATATGGCTTTTGGCCCCCTCCGTTGCGCTCCTTGCCGTAAGCCATAATACGGTAGCCATCATTGCCGGAGCCGCTATTTCCTTTCTTATCATGACGCATAAAGATCGATTCCGGTTTATTGCAGGAGGAATGTTTGGCATTGGAGCAGCAGCCTTTTTTTGGATTCCGGCGCTGGTAGAGAAAGGGTTAGTGCGCTTTGATTCCATCGTCATATCACGTCCCGAGGCGTATTTTATCGGTATGGAAAATGCGACGCTCCTTGGATTTTCCACAATTATCGCTGTTGCGATCGTGTTTAGTTCCCGGAAAAAATTAGTGAGGCGGGATGCCGTGATGGTCGCTTTGGTCGTTACGGGAATACTCATGAGCGTTGCGGTAAGTTATCCCGTTTGGAAATTGCCGTATGTGGGTCAGCTTGTGCAGTTTCCGTACCGGTTTTTGGTTCTTTCCGTACTATTGGGGCCGTGGATCGTCGCTATGGCCCTGGAGCGGACAAGAGGCTGGCAAAGGACATTGCTTTGTATAGTTTTTTTACTTATTTGGATCCAGGGCGCAGGGCGTGAGTTACACCGTATATCTTTTGTGAATCGTTCCACAGGATACTACACGACCAATGAAGCCACAACAAATGTCGCCAACGAATATATGCCCAAATGGGTGTCTGATGTCCCATTATCGAGGCCGGTAGAAACATTGGAAGTAGTCGACGGGGATGTTTCATTCAAGTCACGGACATTCGCCGGTGAGAATATCAACGTGGATATTGAGGCATTTACGGAAAGCATTGTGCAGATCAACAAAGTATATTATCCCGGCTGGGGAGTAACAATTGACGACCGATTGATCCCGATACATTATGATAACGCATTGGGCGTGATGCGCGTCGTAGTCCCTCAGGGGAATCATCGGCTTGAAGCTTCGTTTCGGGAAACTCCGATGCGGTTTGGTGCGGATATACTGAGTGTAGCAAGTGTCGTCGGGTATCTAATCTGGATTCGGAAATTACATAAACGCACATGAAACGATTGTTGCCGCTCATTGCCGTCTTTTGTTTCAGTATATTGGCGATACGCCCTATATTTTCATCGGGATATTTTCCCATGCACGATGATACTCAGGTAGCCCGTGTCATCACGATGGGGAGATCTCTTTCCGAAGGTCAATTTCCCGTTCGTATGGTTGCTGATTTGGGATTCGGGTACGGATATCCGATTTTTAATTTTTATGGTCCGTTGCCGTATTATTTCGGAGGTACATTATATGCATTTGGTGTACCGGCATTGCTGGCTACCAAGATAATGTTTGCCGTAGGTATCATCCTGCCGGCAATGACCTTATATGCAGTAGTTTCCGGTATGTTGGGTGTTCCGGCCGCCGTTGTTTCATCGCTGCTTTATATCTATGCCCCGTATCATGCCGTACAAATATATGTCCGGGGAGCCGTGGGAGAATATTGGATCCTTTCGTTTTGGCCTCTCATTTTGTATGCGCTAGCCGGTAGGGCGAAGGCGCCTCTCGCATACCGGCGTATTCTGATCGGAGGCATTGGGGTTGCAGGCGCGGTACTTACACATACGTTGCTGGGGTATGTAACCGTGTTTTTTCTCGTTGCCGGGTTGCTCGTGTATTGGCTCATCCGGATAATGAAACGAACGTTTGCCGTGTCCGCTTTCGCTTCACACATGAGTACGGTTCTCTTCGGGTTAGGATTGTCTGCATTTTTTTGGCTTCCTGCCTTGTGGGAAATGGGATACACCAGCGTCGCCGGTCAGGTAAGCGAGACCGCAAATTACCGTGATCATTTCGTCTGTTTTTCCCAGCTGTGGACTTCTGTGTGGGGATACGGCGGGTCAGCACCCGGGTGTTTGGACGGGATGTCATTTATTTTGGGGAAACTTCATGTGATGGTAGCACTCCTGTCAGTTTCCGCATGGGTATGGTGTAAACCGAAGGACAAAAATATGGTATTTATTGCCGGAGCGCTTATTACCCTCACCTCAGTTTTTCTTGCCATGCCGTTATCCGGATTTATATGGCACTTGCTCCCCGGTTTTGCGTATTTGCAGTATCCCTGGCGATTTCTTGCCCTGTCCACGTTCGGCCTGTCGCTTCTTGGCGGAGTAGGGATCAGTGTACTTCGGGGAAGGAAAAGGCAGGCTGTTGTTGCCGTAGTACTTAGTGCCGGGATAGTGGCGCTGAATGTGAAATGGTTTGTCCCGCAATATACCTACACCACAGGAAGTGACACGTTTGAATCACCATCTGATTTGCGGTGGAGAGCTTCAAAGATATCGGATGAATATTTGCCAAAGGACTTAATTCGCCCGACCCGGGAATCCGAGGCTGTTTTTGATATAATAGAAGCAAGGACTACTCTCGCAGTCAGTGCGCTACGGGAATCAGCAATTGATGCGAGTTTTGTGTTGCAGGCTGCAAGTCCCATGGATGTTGTCATACATAAAGCATATTTTCCGGGGTGGCGGTATTTTATCAATACCGCTGAAGTTATCCCGAACATTGAAAACGGCTTGCCGGTTGCACGGGTGGATGCCGGTCAGTCGCTGGTCGAGATGCGATTTACCGATACGCCCGTCAGGACGACTGGGAATATTATTTCTTTTGCGACGTTTATCCTAGGCACGGTGATTCTCTATGAACAACAACGAAAAGCCAAGCGTTAATATCGTCCTGCCCGTGTATAACGAGGCCGCTGAGTTGGCAGCCAGTGTCGGCACGCTTGTGCGGTTTTTATCAAAAAATTGTACGGATTTTTTCTGGCATGTGACCATTGCCGATAACGCGTCTACGGATGACACACTTAGGATAGCCCGGGAATTAAGCCATACCTATCAGACAGTATCCGTAAATCACTTGAGTCAAAAAGGCAGGGGGAGAGCAGTAAAGCATGTTTGGCGCAAAGATTCCTACGATTATCTGGCCTATATGGATATAGATCTGTCAACGGATTTGAAGCATCTTCCACAACTGCTTCATGCACTTGAACGGGGTTTTGATATTGCAATCGGCAGCCGTAATGCGCGCGGCGCGCGGGTATTCGGAAGGAGTGCCCTGCGGTCCCTTACCTCAAAGGGGTATATAGCGCTGATAAAAATGATCTTCTGGGTAAATTTTACCGATGCACAATGCGGATTCAAAGCGGTTACCCGGCGGGTGATTACGGAGCTGCTTCCCCATATAAAAGATAACGATTGGTTTTTTGACAGTGAACTCCTTATCGTCGGAGAAAAGAGCGGATTCCGGCTGTATGAAGAACCCGTGACGTGGGTGGATAATCCCGGTTCCACCGTGCGGGTTATGAAAACAGCAATCGGAGATTTGAGAGGTCTGTGGCGTTTATGTATCCAAAGACCCTGGAGGACGTTACGGTATGGCAGATATTGACATAGAACTCATTAAACGACGGTCTGTTGTCGGTGTTGTCGCTCTGACGGCACGTACGTTTGTCCTGCAAATTGTAGCATTCAGCGCGACTTTTTTGTTGACCCTATTTCTCACACCTGAGATATTCGGTGTTTTTTACGTCGTTTCCGCAATAATTTCTTTTTTGGGTTATTTCTCTGACATAGGGCTGGCAGCGGCGCTCGTGCAAAAAAAAGATGAGGTAACGCGGGAAGATCTCGCGACAACATTTGTCATCCAACAATTGTTGGTTGTGATACTCGTTTCGTTGTCGCTCATATTTTCCGGACCGATTGCGGCGTTTTACCGACTGGATATAACCGGTGTCTGGCTTTTTCGTGCGCTCGCTGTCTCATTTTTTCTTTCTTCCCTCAAGACGATTCCCTCCGTGCTTCTGGAGCGCAGGTTAGCGTTTGATCGCCTCGTGATACCGCAAATTGTTGAGACACTGGGTTTTTATACTGTTGCGGTATATTTGGCATGGAAGGGAGAAGGTATCACCAGTTTTACCTGGGCAGTGCTCGTTCGCGGGGTATTAGGCCTGGTCACCATGTATATAGTTGAACCGTGGGTACCGGCCCTGGTTTTTTCCCGGCAAAGCGCTAAAAAACTTATGTCCTTTGGGCTGCCGTTCCAGATGAATTCATTTTTGGCGCTTCTCAAGGACGATCTGTTAACGTTGTTTCTGGGGAGGGTATTACCGTTTGCTGAGGTGGGGTATATAGGATGGGCAAAAAAATGGGCGGAGGTGCCGCTCCGGCTTATCATGGACAGTGTCGTACGGGTGACCTTCCCTACATATTCCAGACTGCAACACGATAAAGCATTGCTGGTAAAAGCGATAGATAAAACGATTTTCGGATTGGCCGGAGCAATATTACCGATTTCCTCCGGTTTGCTGTTTTTTGTTCACCCTATGGTGCAATTGATTCCGAAATACGGCAAATGGGAACCAGCGTTAGTGTCGTTTTATCTTTTTGTTTTTTCTTCCGCGATTGCCGCATTATCGACGCCTCTCATGAGTGCATTAAATGCCGTGGGGAATATCCGCACGACCTTAAAGTTTATGGTTGGTTGGACGGTCAGTACCTGGGTACTCACCGTCATTCTCTTACGGTTTTTTGGGTTTAACGGCGTGGCATTAGCGCTTCTTGTTGTCTCGGGGTCGCTGTATCTTGTCATACGGGTAACCAGGCGTGTTGCTGATTTTTCGTTTATCAGTAATGTAAAAGGTCCGGTTGCAGCAGCAGGTATACAGGGTGGGGTATACGCAGTTCTCCTCACTATGGTGCCGCACACGTATCCGTGGCTTTTTGCGGTTGGCGGCGCGGGCGTTATACTGTATGGAGGTCTTCTGTATTGGATGGAATCCGGCAGGATTAATGCATTTGTCGCAACCATACGAAGGAGCATACGATGAAATTAAGTATCGTCATAAGTACCTATAACCGTGCCGAAAGCCTTACGCGGACGCTTACTTCTGTGAAGCGCTTCGCTCATGAAATTATTGTTATAGATAACGGATCAACGGATCAGACGAAACAGGTCGCGGAACAATTTGGGGCTGTCGTTTATGACCGGCCGAATAATCTGATGCTTAATATCAACAAAAATTACGGATTCACCAAAGCTTCGGGTGATTGGATACTCTGTCTTGATGATGATGAAGAAATTCCGCCTGAATTAGCCGGAGAAATCAAAAAAGCAATGACCGCGCAGGACGTGAGCGGGTACTGGATTCCACGGAAAAATATTATTTTCGGCCGCTGGATCAGGCACGGCATATGGTGGCCCGACCGGCAGCTACGGCTATTTAAAAAAGGAACCGGTACGTATCCGGAAAAGCATGTTCATGAATATGTGGAAGTAATGGGCTCCGCAGGAACCCTGGAAAACGCGTACATACATTATAACTACGACACACTTGGCCAGTATTTGGATAAAATGCAGCACATTTATACCGAAAGCGAAGTAAAAAAATATGTGTCAGCCGGATACCGTATAAGCTGGCGTGACGCCATACGTTTTCCCGCTTCGGATTTTATGAAATTATATTTCGCCCAAAACGGATATAAAGACGGTTTACACGGTCTCGTTCTTGCGATGCTTCAGGCGTTTTATTCCTTTATTATCTTTGTAAAGCTTTGGGAACGGGAAAAATTCAGGGAGATAGATATACCCCCGCCAAGCGCGCTGGAAGAGGTTGAGAAAACCGGTAAGGAAATGTCCTATTGGATCCTAACGACAAAAATCCGGCAGGAAACTAACCCCATAGTCAGACTGTGGCAACAGATGCTCCGCAAAGCGAAGCGTTTATCATGAAAAAAATTACCCTGGTTATTGTCAATTGGAACGGAAGTGCTGATACCGCCAATTGCCTGTCTTCAATTTTGCATATGAAGAAGCAAGGCGTAGCGCTTGAAACCGTTGTCGTAGATAACGGTTCAACCGACAACTCCGTTGCGAAATTATCGGCTGGATTCCCGTGGGTAACGATACTGGCTGTCGATAAGAATTTAGGGTTCACCGGCGGAAACAATACCGGCATCCGGTATGCCATGCTGCATAACACGGAGTATATATGGTTATTAAATAACGATACTATAGTTGCCCCCGACGCGCTAAAACTTGTCGAGGCGTTTGCCGACAGTAAAGTAGGAATAGCGGGATCAAAAATTTATTTTGCGCCGGGGCATGAATATCATAAGGCCCGATATACAAAAAAAGAATTAGGACGGGTATTTTGGTACGCTGGAGGACTTATCGATTGGGACAATATGTATGCAAGTCACCGCGGTGTTGATGAAGTCGAGGCGGGGCAATATGATGACGCTCAGGAAACTTCGTTTGTCACCGGATGTTCAATGATGGTAAAGCGGGAAGTAATCCGGAGTGTAGGAGAGCTTGATGACCGATACTATCTCTATCTTGAGGATTTGGATTTTGGGTTGCGGGCAAAAGCTGCCGGCTACCATTTGGTGTATTATCCCAAATCCGTGATCTGGCACGTGAATGCGGGCTCATCGGGTGGAGCCGGGAATCCGATCCATGATTATTATATTACCCGGAACAGATTGTTAGTGGGGATGCGGTATGCGCCGTTTAGGACCAAAGCAGCCCTCCTTCGCGAAGCGTGGGGTTTGGCGCGGGGCGGTAACCGGGAAAAGAAACAAGCGGTCATTGATGCGTTTTGGGGGAAGTGGGGCAAGCAATATGAGCCGAAAAAAAATAACACTTAGCGTGATTATTATTGCAAAAAACGAAGAAGCCCGTATAGGGAAGT
Organism: Patescibacteria group bacterium; assembly: GCA_038062795.1. GTDB lineage: Bacteria > Patescibacteriota > Microgenomatia > UBA10105 > UBA927 > UBA927. The sequence goes on from JBBTWM010000033.1 coordinate 8,855, forward strand.
GTCTTGATGCGCTGGAATTTGCCGATGAACGGATAGTCGTTGATAATAGTTCGTCCGATCGTACGTCTCAAGTCGCTACAGAGCATGACGCAATCGTGCAGTTTGCACATTCCACGGATTTTGCCTTGCTACGAAATAACGCTGCTTCAAAGGTAAGAGGAGAGTGGCTATTGTATGTTGATGCGGACGAGATCGTGACGCCGGAATTAGGACGCAACATACGGCATATCATAACGGTGTGGAACCCGTCTTGTGAAACCGGGTATGAGATCCACCGAAAAAATTATTATCTCGGAAGAGCTTGGCCGACCGGAGAATGGATGCTTCGGTTATTCCGGCGCGATTCCTTCAAGGAATGGCGCGGCGAGTTACACGAGACCCCTGTTGTTTCCGGCGCGATCGGAAGAATCCAGGGCGATCTGTTACATGATACCCACCGGACGGTAACCGAGATGGTTGCAAAAACCAATGAATGGAGCGAGACCGAAGCGCTTCTTCGCAAAGCAATTCATCATCCGCCTATTACCTGGTGGCGGATTATCCGGGTGACACTCACGGGATTCTGGAATTCATTTATCGGGCAAGGCGGATGGCGGATCGGCACGGTAGGCTGGATAGAAAGTATGTATCAGGGTTTCAGCATGTTTATCACTTACGCGAAATTGTGGGAGAAGCAACAAAAGAAAAATTATGAAAAGTAGACCAGTTGATACAGCGAAAATTGCATTATTCAGAGGAAGAAAGATACGAAGGATTCTTTATCACAATGAATGGTGGTTTTCCGTTGTCGATATTGTTGAAGCACTGACCAATTCAGATAGACCAAGAAAATACTGGAGTGATTTAAAGAAAAAACTTATTCATGAAGGTTACCGCGAAGTGTCCGAAAAAATCGGACAGTTGAAATTAATAGCTCCTGACGGCAGATTACGTGAGACTGACTGTGGGAATACTGAAACTATTTTTCGGATTATACAAGCTATCCCATCTCCCAAAGCTGAACCTTTGAAGCGCTGGTTGGCACGCGTCGGATATGAACGAGTAAAGGAGATAGAAGATCCTGAGTTATCAACCAAGAGGACGAGGATGCTCTATACATTGAAAGGATACCCGGATGATTGGATCGAAAAACGCATGCGTGGTATTGCGATCCGCGAGGAGCTTACTGATGAGTGGTATAAGCGGGGCGCTCAAGAACAGAGAGATTATGAAATATTGACCGCCGAAATTTCTAAGGCTACATTCGGTATCACTCCCCTTCAATACAAAAAACTGAAAGGTTTAAAGAGAGAAAATCTTCGTGATCATATGGATGATTTTGAATTGATTTTCACCATGTTGGGGGAGCGCTCAACCACGGAAATTCATCGGAACGAAAACTCCAAAGGTGTCCCAAAGCTACAATCCGATGCGCGTGCCGGCGGCGAGATAGCAGGTGGCGCTAGGAGAAAATTAGAAAAGCGTCTTGGCAGGCCGATTGTTTCAAAGAAGAATTATCTGCCCGAAAATACCTCATGAAAACTTATACATGTATTTTATTTGATTGGGATGGATGTTTGGCAAAGTCATTGGATATTGCGCTTTATGCCTATAAGGTGTCGTTTCGAAAATATGATATTTCGTTAAGCGATAAGAAAATAACACACGAAGTATTCGGTGACTGGCAAGCCCCTCAAAAACTAGGAATTCGTGACATAACACAATATTGGGAAGATTTTCATAAGATACTGAATAAGACATATTCTCATGTTCCGCTATACGAGCATGTACAAGAGGTATTAACGGAATTGAAAAAAAGAAAGAAAAAGCTTGCTTTAGTTTCTTCGTCTCGGCGATCTACGCTCAACGCTCCGCTGACATATCATAAATTATATCCATATTTCGATGTCATTATGTCAGTGGACAACGTAAAAAAAGATAAACCGAATCCTGAGATTGTTTACAAAACTTTAAGAAAACTTCGTGCCGGTAAATCGGAAAGTTTGCTTGTAGGAGATTCCAAGAACGATCTCCTAGCTGCAAAAAGCGCCAGTGTAGATTCCGTTCTCTTTTATCCGAAGCACAATCAGTTATTTTATGATTTTGATATCCTAAAAACATACGATCCAACCTATATCATTAGCGATTTACGAGAACTTTTAACAACCGTATAGATTATGTCGCGTAAACAAATATTTGCTTTGATGAAATATTGGCCGATTGGAATAATTGTGGCGGTTTGGCTGGTATTTGCCTATCCTTATTGGGGAAAGGGGCTCGTACCGTTTCCCTCTAGGTATTTGGTGACATTTTTTGCGCCGTGGAGTAGTACCTACGGCATGCCGGTGAAAAACAATGCCATGCCGGATGTTATCACGCAAATATACCCGTGGAAACGCGTGACGATAGATGCCTGGAAACACGGTGAAGTGCCGCTTTGGAATCCGTATAGTTTTTCGGGAACCGCGCACGCCGGCAACTATCAGAGCGCGGTATTTTCGCCGGTCAACCTGTTATTTTTTCTGTTGCCGGAGTTGCACGCATGGAGTCTCATGATTTTGTTGCAGCCGGTACTTGCGGCGTGGTTTATGATGCTGTTTCTCCGGTCTCTTGGGATCAGCCGGGAAGGCAGTGTTATCGGCAGCATTGCGTTTATGTTTTGCGGATTTATCGTCGTCTGGATGGCATACGGAACGCTCGGCTTCGCAGTGCTTTTCCTGCCCTTGATTCTTTACGCTATCAATATATTTGTACGATACGGCAACAAATGGACGGCCACAGGAGTTGCCGCAGCAGTCTGCACCTCACTTTTATCCGGACATTTCCAGATGAGCGTGTACGTACTGTTATACGCCGTGAGTTTTCTCGTGTATCTTACCGTCCGCGGGCAAAAGCGCAGAAGAATCTGGTTTGCCCTGTTGTTTGTGCTGCTTGGAGTAGGTTTAGCTGCTGTGCAGATAGTGACCGGTTTTACGGCGTATGCCGGTGCCGTACGCAGCAGCTTATTTCTCAAAGGTGAAGTCATTCCCTGGCAATACATTGCAACACTATTTTCTCCTGATTTTTACGGGAATCCCGTGACAAGAAACGATTGGTTCGGGCACTATGCCGAATGGGCGAGTTATATCGGCGTTACCGCGCTCCTATTGGCTTTTCTTGCTATCGCAGCAAACCATAAGACCGCTGTGATCCGGTATTTTATCGTCACGACCGTTATTCCCTTATTGCTGGCTTTTCAGACGCCGCTCGTAGATTTGCTGTTTGCGATGAAAATTCCGGTTCTCTCGACAAGTTCCGCTTCCCGGATCATTATTCTGGTAAGCTTTTCACTGGCTGTATTGTCCGGATTTGGAATTGATGTGCTTCGGGAAGCGTGGGCGAAGCGCATAGGCAAGCGCGTGCTGTTGTGGGCAGTGGGCAGCATGGTGTGTGTTGGAGTCGTATGGGTTGTTCTTCTTGTCCTCCGTCCGCTGCCGGGAGATAAACTCGTCATTGCCGTACGCAATATGTACTTGCCGACAGCGCTCATGGGGATCACGTTGGCAGTTGCCGGAGCCGGATTTTTACTACCGAAACGTTTATTGGTATTACTGCCGGTTGTTCTCATAGTGCTTGCCGGTGCTGATTCATACCGCTTTGCAGCGAAATGGATGCCTTTTGATGAAAAAGCATTTGTATACCCCACCCTCCCCGTTATCACAAAGACACAGGCATTAATCGCCGGAGAACATGGCAGGGTATTCGGAAACATCGGCAACGAAGCAGGTTCCGCTTTCGGTATTCCGCTTATCGAAGGGTACGATGCGGTATATCAGGAGCGGTACGGTAGATTTATCACTGCGGTGAGTACCGGAGTGCCGGGGACGCCCGAGCGGTCTGTGGTGCGGTTTGATAAGAGTGGGAAATATGCTGAGGATGTGCTGCAGTTACTCGGTGTCCGGTATTACATGCATAAAAAAAGCGACGGGAGATTTCCGTGGGCATATCCGTTTTGGGAGTTTCCGCAATACAATCGCGTGTGGGAGGATGAGCATTTTGAGATTATGGAAAATACCAAAAGCCTGCCGAGAGTTTTCTTGGCGTCATCGTATGCGATCGCTAAGACGGATACAGAGATACTTGATGCCTTATTTTCAAAGCATATTAACCGGCGGGAAACGCTTGTGCTGGAGCGCACGCCGGTATTTGATCCGCAGGAAGGTGTCGGGACTGCCACGATTTCTTCATACCGTCCGACGGAGGTAGTTATACAGACGGCTTCTGTTGTACCGAAGTTGTTATTTTTATCTGACGTCTACGATCCGGGCTGGAAGGTGTCTGTAGATGGGGTACCGGTTGCATTGCATCGGGCTGATTTTGATTTCCGGGCAGTCGCAGTTCCGGAAGGAACGCACATCGTCCGTATGTGGTATTGGCCGGCGAGTATCACGATCGGCTTTGTCATCGCGGGATTTGCTACACTGACAATAGCCGGATTTCTATTGAGGAAAGATGAGTTATGAACATAGGATTTTATAATCCGTATTACGATGGTTTAGGAGGCGGCGAACGGTACACCCTGACCCTGGCCAGTCACTGGTCCAAAATTCATGATGTCGTGATTTTTTGGGACGATCCGAATATTGTGGGCCTATCGGAGAAACGATTTGGTATCGATTTAACCCGGGTCCGCGTCGTGCCGAATATATTTAAAAATGCAAATATTTTCGGAAAGCTCATAGGGAGCAGAAGATACGATCTTATATTTTTTTTAAGCGACGGGAGCATACCGGCAACACTGGCTAAGCATAATATTCTGCATTTTCAGGTACCGTTTGCCAGCGTTTTAGCTGATCCCTGGAAGATGAAGCGCTACGATGCAATTGTTTGCAATTCCGAATTTACAAAAAATGAGCTCGACCCTCAGCTCGGGAGCAGGTCTGTCGTCATATATCCTCCGGTTCAGCAAGTATCCGTGTCAGGCGCCCTATCGAAAAAGAAACAAATTCTTTCTGTCGGGAGATTTACCGGTTATTTTCAGGCAAAAAAGCAGGAAGTGCTTATCGAGGCGTTTACCCGCGGGTATACAAGCGGCATATTACAGGGTTGGGAGCTTATATTGGCAGGCGGACTTATTCCTTCCGATCAGAAATACTTTGATATGCTTAAAACCTTAGTATCGGATGCACCCGTGCATTTTATGCCAAACATATCAAATGATGAACTTATCGTCTTGTATCAATCGAGCAGATTGTATTGGCATGCAGCGGGGTACGGGACGACTAACCCGGCACAAATGGAGCACTTTGGCATAACCACCGCCGAGGCTATGAGCGCCGGCGCCGTGCCGCTCGTCTATGCGGCGGGTGGCCAGTTGGAAATAGTTTCTGACGGAGTAAACGGACTCGTTTGGCGAACACCCGATGAATTGATAGAAAAAACGAGAGTGCTGATTGAAGATAAAAAGAAATACACTGATTTATCAAAGGCGGCAATAGTCCGGGCTAATGAGTTTAGTGACGCGAAATTCACCAGGGCCTTTGATGCGCTGATTGCGGGATTATCATAGTATGAAGCACCTACGCACATGGGGATGGCTGGCGGCATTTATTCTTCTGGTTGCAGGATTTTTTTATCAGACAATTTTGTATCAAAAACTTCCCGTGCCATCAGATACGCTGGTCGGGCTGTATCACCCGTGGCGTGATGCCTTTGCCCGGGATTATCCCCGCGGTATTCCCTTCAAAAATTTTCTTATTACCGATCCGATACGCCAACAAATTCCCTGGAGAAAAATCGTTATTGATTCCTGGAAAGCGGGGACGCGTCCGGGATGGAATCCGTATTCGTTTGCCGGCGTGCCGCTCGATGCCAATAACCAGGCGGCCCCGTATTATCCCCTGAACATATTGTTTTTCCTTTTTGAATTTCCGGTTGCCTGGACACTCCTTATCATGCTCCAGCCGATGCTTGCGGGCACTTTTTTCTATCTCTACGTCAGACGCCTTAATATTTCAGCTCTGTCAGCTTTTACCGGAGCGGTTGTGTGGTCGTTTAGCGGGTTTGCTTTATCCTGGCTTACGTGGGGAACAATCATGCATACCGCGCTCTGGCTGCCACTGGTGTTGCTTGGTATAGACATGCTTTCGGAACGGAAAAAATCACATGCCTACTATATCCGATGGAGCGCGATACTGTCTTTCGCCGTTACCATGACCCTGTTGGGGGGACATATACAGGTAGCGGTGTATGTTCTGTTTTTTAGCGCGGTTTATTCCTATAGGAAATGGAAACAGATAACGGATCGGCCGGTATTCCGGTGGATTCTGATGAGTATCGGAGTAGTGGGCATGATAACCGCGATACAATGGCTTCCATTTGTCCGGTATTTGGCAGAGTCGGGCCGCGTAGCCGCAGCAGAGTCATGGAAGACTGCCGGATGGTTTTTGCCGTGGCAGCACCTCATACAATTTATCGCTCCGGATTTTTTCGGCAATCCGGCGACGTTAAATTATTGGGGTGTATGGAATTACGGGGAATTTATAGGCTACATCGGTGCCATACCGTTGTTATTTGCAATCAGTGCTATAGGGGGTGCCGGCGCGCCGGGTTTTTTTGCGGTAGCTACCGCGGTGAGTTTGATTTTTATGCTACCAAGTCCTTTTAGCAAACTTCCTTTCGAACTCCATATCCCGATTGTATCAGTGCTCCAGCCTACCAGGCTTATGGTACTCGTTGATTTTTCATTGGCTGTGTTAGTTTCGTTCGGGATCGATCAGTTACGGAAAGGAAACACAAAGCGACTATACAAAAGCATAATTTTCTATGGGATTGGACTTGTTGTGTTGTGGGTTGTCGCATCGGGCGTCCGTTTCGTTTCGCAAAACGGTACTTTATTGGAGAATTTTGCGGTAGCCAGACGTAATTTAGTCATTCCGACGGCACTTTTTGCCGGAATGATACTTTGGCTGGGTGTTTTTCGGGCGACAAAACTTCTGCGATGGCGGCAAGCCTGGGTAGTCGTACTTATTGGCATGGTCGTGTTTGACCTGTTCCGTTTTGGGTGGAAATATACGCCGTTTACACCCCGGGCATATTTTTTCCCGACAACAAAAATTATTGGTTTTCTCCAAAGCCAAAGCAAACCGTTCCGGGTGATGTCGTTGGACGACCGGATACTTCCTCCCAATGTCAGCGGATATTATGGCATAGAGTCGATCGAAGGATATGACCCCATCGCACCACTGCGTTATGAAAATTTCCTCGTGGCAAGCGAGCGGGGTACGTCTGATATTGCCCGGCCAACCGGGTTTAACCGGATTTATACGGCCCACAATATTGACTCGTTACTTCTGCCGTATTTTAATGTCCGGTTCGTGCTTTCGCTTACGGATATGGATAAGCCGTTTCTGCGGCTTGTCATGAGAGAGGGGGAGACCCGCGTGTATGAATATACCCGTGTATTGCCCCGTGCCTATTTGGCGGATGCTACCATGGTTTCAAAAAATCCGACCGACGCGTTATCAATACTTTTTGCAGATACGGATTCATTGCTGGGCGTATATGACGGAAAGCCTGCTCTTATGAATATCCCGCTGTCAGGGGATGAAACTGTTGAGATTACAGAGTATGCACCCGGTGAAATTCGGCTTAACGTAACAACGATGAGCAGGCGGTTGCTGGTGATTCTTAACCGGTATGATAGCCGTTGGTCAGCAATGATAGACGGAAAAGTGCCATCTACCCTATTTCCGGTTAACTACCTCTTTATGGGGCTTGCAGTACCGGGCGGAACGCACGATGTAGTATTATCCTATCATTGAGGCGTCGTAATTTTTATGAATACGCATTCATTTTCTGTAAGTATTGTGATACCCAACTGGAACGGTAAGCATTTGCTTGAGAAAAATCTACCTTCAATTTTTGCCGCCGCACCACGGGCCGAAGTCATCCTCGCCGATGATGCCTCGCAAGACGGATCAGTAGCATTGGTGAAAGAAAAATATCCGGGTGTCGTCATTGTCGAAAATAAGCACCGAAAGGGTTTTGCCGGCAATGTGAATAGCGGGGTCGCCCGTGCGACAGGGGAAATTGTCGTACTTCTCAATACCGATGTGCGGCCTGAACGGGGATTTCTTGACCCGCTTCTGTCGCGATTTTCCGACGATCCGATGGTTGCGGGAGTCGGATGCCTCGAAAAGAGTCATGATCTACATGGAGTCGTGCTTCGGGGCAGGGGCATCGCCCGATGGGAAAAGGGGTACTTTATCCATCGGCGGGGGGATGTAGACTCGAACGATACCGCTTGGGTATCAGGTGGAAGTGGCGCCTTCCGTCTGAGCGTATGGAAGAAACTGGGCGGCATGGATACGCTGTATAACCCGTTTTATTGGGAAGATATAGATTTTTCATATCAATTACTCAAATCGGGATACCGGATTGTGTTTGAAAAGCAAAGTGTGGTCGGGCACTTTCATGAAGAGGGTAAGATAAAAACATCATATTCGCCGGAAGATATTAAACGGATTGCCTATAGAAACCAGTTTATTTTTCTTTGGAAAAATATCTCTGATCCGGATATATGGGTTACCCATCTGTTATGGACGCCAATACGCCTGTTTCAGGCGTTATTCAACAAGGATTGGCGTATGATTGAAGGATACGGTATGGCGCTGGTTACATTACCTGCTATACTTCTATCCCGTATGCGGGCCGCAGAGCATTGGTGCCGAAAAGATGCAGTACTGTTCACTTTATAATATTTTCCCCCTATGCGATGCCTCCTTTGCCGGATACCACTAGAAAAATACCTGCACAAAAACGGATTTTGGATTTACCGGTGTCCCACATGCCATTTGTGTGAAACGGATCTGAAGCGGGAATATACCGCGTTTGTAAAAGAATTTTATTCCCGGGGATATTACGAAGGCGATCCGACGCGGAGTGCGTATGCGGATTATGAGCTTGATAAACCGCTCATTGTGCGTAACATGCAGAAATTTCTTTCGTTTATCGGCAAAATAAAGCCGAAAGGAGTGTTATTAGATGTCGGATGCGCATTCGGGTATGTTGTGGAACTTTCCCTCAAACGTGGCTATGATGCATACGGCTTTGATCCCTCGACCTTCGCAGCAGGTAAAGCAGGCAAACTGGTCGGTACGGATCGGATTCAGGAAGGAACGATTCAGGATGCCGAGTATCCGAAAGCAAGCTTTGATGTCATCACGATGTTTGACGTTTTTGAGCACCTGCAGGATCCTTTTGCCGATATGAAGAAGTTGGAGGCGCTTTTGAAACCCGATGGAATAATAATTATCGCAACCGGAGATACGCAAAGCACGGCTGCTAAGGTTCTGAAACGGAGATGGACGTTTTTTATTCCGCCGCAGCATATATTCTTTTTTCACCGGAAAAATGTAACGACGCTCCTCCGGCAAGCAGGGCTGAAACCCATAAAATGGTACAGAGTAGGCAAATGGCTGAGCCTCGGGTATGTGCTGCATCTTGCCCGTACTACCGGAGAGAGTCCTATCGCATCCTGGATATATAATCTCATCCGGCATACGCCATTGATGCGCCTTCCGCTGTATATCCCCATGAAAGACAATATGGTAATCCTCGCGGAAAAACTCTAGGATGGTCACTCCTATTCTCATTGGGGATACAATTCGTGATAGTATTAAGAAGAATTTATGATTATCTGGTTGAAACGGCACAGGAAAGCCTTATTTATTTTTTCTCTCCTCCTTGTCCTTTTTGTTACGAACGCATTCCATGAGAAATACCCTGATGAGTTCGATAGCATCGTCGGCGGCAGATATATCACCGAGGGCAAACTTCCGTACAGAGATTGGTTTCAACATCATCAACCCGGAGCGTATGTCATGGCGGCGGGAGTGCTGTCGTTTGCAGGCCAGTCGTTTGTAAAATTCCGTATCGGCTGGGAAATCGCGTTATATGCGCTGCTTGTCGGTTCTTATCTGCTGCTTTCCCGTCGGCTTCCCAAGAGAAATTTGTCCTTCTATGTAGTGCTTTTGTTCGTCATTGGGCTTTCGGGCACGTATTTTTGGGGAAATATGCTGCTTGCGGACACGTTAGCCGGGTATTTTATCTTGCCTGCTTTTTCGCTCCTGTTCCTTAAAGATTATTATAAAGAGAAGTTTGAGGCGAAAGATCTCATGATCGTCGGCTGGTTTGCATTTCTTTCATGGTTTACCTCCATGACGTATATATTTATCGTTGCAGCCATATCGGCGTACGCGTTGTATCTTTTTATGGCGACAAATACAAGCAAAAAATTTACCGCAAAATTATTTACCGGAGGTGCAATCCTCGCAGCACCTTATATTCTTTTTGCACTATATTTGCTTGTCACCGGAAGCATTCAGGATTATTACTGGGCAAACGTGGTCTATAACACCAATTATTATATATACAATTATCCGCACGCTCCGGGCACACCGATTAATCCTATTCGATATGCCGCCGTCATTATTGATACCTTTATCAATAATTACTTACCGGCATTGTGGGGTATCGCGGGGTTTCCGATCAGCAGCCCCGTGCAGGTAACGCTGGCATTTTCCAACGCCGTAGCAATCTCACTTGTGATGCTTCGTGGCCGCTGGCTCTTCTTGTTTCCTTTGCTTGCGACGCTTATTTTTTCCAACGCCAGAAGCAACCCGCAGTCTATCAGAGAAACTGACTACCAGGCGTTCGTTTACATAATAACATCCATGTTTAACGGTCTGTTCTCTCTATGGGTCGTAAAAGAAATGCTGGATGAAGAAAAACTTACGTATTCGAAAAAAGCAGCACTGTCCGTTTTATATATCACATTACTTCTTTACTGGATTGCTACGCCGATATATTTTGCTATGAAGATGGAGCAAAAGTTTTTCCCTAAGTACATGGGGACTGCACCGATAATCTATAACCGACCCCAAATTGCACAGTATGTGAACGCGTTGGTTTCACCTGAGGACTATGTGTTTATCGGCCCGTTTGATTTTGAGGAATTATTTTACCTCAACACCAAGCGCCAGCCAAGCCGGTATCACTGGTTTTTAAATCACGCCGCGACATCGAAGATAAAAGACGAGTTGATAGCCGATCTTACGAAGAACCGCCCGAAGGTCATCGTTTTTCAGCGGGGATTTGCCCCGTGGGGCGGGGATGCATCCACGTATAACTGGTGGATGACGGATTTTCTTGACGCGAACTACTTCAGGTTGTTTAAACTCAATGAAACCCTGACGGACCGGCAGTACCGGTGGAAACTGGATAATACTATTAATTTTGATATAGACGGTACGTTTAATTTCGACAAACAGCACCAGGAAGAAATTCTTGAAAAATTACTAACGCTCGGGTATATCGAAGAGTTACCTAAACAGAAATAGAGAACTGCATTACGGGCATGTATTTCCGTTATTTAACGGATGCTGCGATAAATACTGCAGGTGCGTGGCGCCCGGAAATAGTATCAATATACCGGTACTGCTGCTGATTGTGCTCAAATTCCGGACGGGCAAGGATAAAGAGAGTACGCTCCGGCGTTGATACGATCAGTTGTTTGGGGTCGTATGAGGAGTTATAGAGAAATATATCATTGTTATCCCACTCAGCGCCGGTGAATAGATATTTTCCCCACCCTGACCGGGAACCGCCGCGTTGATAGATAGCAGGATCAACCTTGTTCCAATAAAGCATAAAAATATACGGGCGCCAGTAATACCCGGAGATAACAACGCGGTCATACAGAGATTCGTGGTTTCTGACGTAGGTAATCATCTGTTCGTATCCATCCCCGAATGCCAGCGCATTCCGTGTCGGGTTGACCACAAAGTATGATTGATAGAATGCATAGAGGAAAAATATCAAAAGTAAACCAAACGATACAATGCCGTACCATATGCGTTTGCGCGCCTCGATTGATGTCATGATCTCAATGGCTCCGAGTCCTGAACAAATAGAGAAAAACGGTGCTGCCAGCAGTGTACGGAGCGCATTCGGCTGATTAGTGCTGAGTGCTCCGGGAAGAAACGCGGCAAGAAACCACATAACGAGCAGCCACTTACCCGGTGCTGCCATGGTGATAAGAAAAAATGCACCGACAAAAATTAACGGTATTTCAAACGGGTGCTGCAGCCCATAGGTTGAGGTTCCGCTGGAAAATACATGAAGCGGCGAAATATTTTTCCAGTAATTGTCCAAAGCGGTCATAACCAGGGCTGTTTTTTGGTTAAAGAATACCTTTCGTGTCATGTCGGGATGCTTGGCGTATATGCCGATAAATGTGTCTTTCCACTTGTAGTAATTCGGATCCCGGATGATACTTACAATGGACACGCGTTCCAGTCCACCCGGCGTGAACATCTGGCTGCCGATTGGTATCAAGGTTATGACAAAGAGAAAAATTGACAGTAGAACGGTCAATTTGTTTGCCATCAGCTGCTTTTTGTTGATCAGTAGGTACGCGAGTACCACGAATGGGATTACAAGCCGCACGGAATAGTAAAAATAGACAGAAATGCCCAGCAGCAGAGCGGCAAGCGGCAGAAATCGAATTTTCCGTAACGAAAGAAGCAGTACGTATGTGGCCAGGCTCAGGAAAAACAGCGCTCCGTTGGATTCAAATAATTGTCTTGAGAAATTGATATGCCACGGCGAAATAGCAAAGAAAAATGCAGAGGCCAATGCGTAGGCATCAGGGGCATGCATGCGGCGTTTGCCTTCGCTGACAGGATAATTACGGAATAATTCGTATATGAGAAGGTATACCAAAAGAATAGTGAGGGATCCCAAAAAGGCAGATGTGAACCGTGCCCCCATAGCAGTAGTCCCGAACACTGCGACTGCGGGTATGGTGCTATAGACCATGCCGGGCAGTTTATAATCATCAAACGATTTAAACAGCAGAGGAAAAGGCACCCCGTATTCATCTTTGCCGGTTTTTAAAATTGAATAGGCATTGTAAGTGATGGCGGTTTCGTCGTGAGATAGAGATGGAGGAACGGTTGTGATCCGGTAAAATCGTAATACTGTTCCCAATGCAATAATGGCCAGGAGAAATAGATAGGTGAGATGTATCCGTTTCATAGATTATTTGTCTGTATCTACAACTACAAATTCCGTTGTTTCGTCCGGCAGTCTGATCGTTGAGATTATTTTTGGCTCAAGTCCCCTGGGTAGCTCTTCGGAGCGTGCTATGAGCAGCGTATTACGGCGGGCAAGATCCTGATTCCAGTCGATAGCCCTAAATGAAAATCTTCCGAAACCGGCAACGTCGGTAAATCCGTCGTTTGATATGGGATACCGTACCGCTTCTGCTTGGTAATCCCCGGGTGCATAAGCGCTATAGAAAAGCAGAAAGATGTATGGTGATTGTTGCGGGTAGGTCATGATGACCTTTTTTGGTGTATGTTCCGGAGTAAAAAGTAGAGGAACTAATTTTTTGTATGCATATCCCCAGTTGACCGCTTCGTTTTTCGGAAAGTGCGTAAAGTACAGATCGAGATAATAACTTAAGGAAGCAAGGTAGCCCAGTATCAGTATTGCCGCGATGATCTTTTTGGCTTTTGCGCCGCTATTCGCGTAAAGCATCCTGATGCCTGCCGCTATGGTTATAGCAAGAGCAGGGACGACTGCGAGCATGCGGTTGCTGTGGGGTGCATCCTTGGTGATGGCCGCAGCAATCCCGCCAATAGCAATCCACCAGAGAATAAATTTTACTTCTTTTTTCCTGAACAAACCGATGAGGTAGGTTACCCCAAGGACAAGAAGCAAAGCGTCGACCGGATGCAGGTTGCCGAAGCCTTGGATGTTATGTGCTTTATTTCCTCCTCCCTTGATAAAGAGAAAGTCCGGCCCGTACGATTTGAGATAGTTTTGGAATACGGTTGTTATCGTATAGGTTAGCCGGTTATGGACAAGACGAGCCGTGAGTGAATTGGGATTATCATGGGCGAGTCTGGGAAGTTCAATTTGATTATGCACAACTGTGGGGTCGCCGAAAATGCTGATGCCGCCGATTTTGGTGTGGTCGGCCGTAAATGTCACGGTAAGAATGATGAGTGTGATGAGCGCTCCCAAGCCAACGGCGGTCCACCACCTGGGGATTTTTGTAATATCATCGCGGTATATTCCGGCAAGACCTAATACCAGCAACGAAGTAAATACATGATTGCCATGATAGGTATAGTACGTCGCAGCAAACAAAACAGCAGAAAATATAAGATTGCGTAATGATTTTTTCTTCAGGGCGCTCAGAAAATATACGGATCCCATGATGGTAAAAAAGACGGCAACAATTGCTTCCGACTCTACGCGGGAGATGTGGATGTGCCAGGGCATAAGGGCAAGCGAGAGCGCGCTAAGCAACGCGATAGTTTCTGAAGCAAATACTATATGAGCCAGAAAATATATGGCGGCAACCGAAGCAACACCGGCAAGCGCGGAAGGAAGGCGAACCGCCAACTCCGAAAGCCCGAAAATTTTTACGAATGGAATCGTCGTATAGATGTAGAGCGGCAATTTCCAGTCTCCGAACGATTCGAAAGACAGTGGAAGCAGTTTCCCGTATTCGTCGCGTCCCGTCGTCATAAGGGAGTATGCCGTCACTCCGATAGACGCTTCGTCCCGGTTAACACCGGGCGGGACGTCGGTCAGACGATACAATCTGAGCATCGCGGCCACCGTTACAATACCGATTAACAATAATTTGGTTTGCCTGCTCATACGCGTTTACGGGTAACCATAACGAGACCGATAATTGTCCCGGCTATACTTATCATACTCAATATTGCGCCATATGTGGCACTTTTCGGTTTATAGGTCATCGTAACGGTGTGCTTGCCTGCGGGGACAACAACGCCGCGCATGGTCCAGTTGGTGCGGATAATGGTGGCAGGATTACCATCGATGTGTGCCTGCCAACCCGGGTAATAGGTATCGGTAAGTATAAGTGATGCTGACCGAGTGCTTTCTGTCTGTATGATGACGTGTTCCGGTTTATACGAAAGGATGGTGGCCGTTCCGTTGTTCATATACGCGCGGGGAGATGCATGTATGTTTTCATATACAGTCCAATCTTCAAACGCATATACTTTTTTAAAAATAGCCGGAGGGTATGTCTGTTCGCTGCTGCCGTTTTCCGTGCGGTCTAAAATATAGCGCACGCTTAATGCATTGAGAATTTTTTGCTTATTGAGGCCAGAGAGCCCGCCGTCACCGAAGTTAGATGTAATCGCCGCATCCGAGCGAGTCGCATTGTCAAATTGTTTGAGGGGAGATCCATTCCGGTAACTATAGAGGAATTCTCCATACCATTTGGGATACAAGGGATCGTACCCTTCGGGGGAATACATGCCGTACTGAGTAGCGAAGTTTGCGGCAATATTGGCAGTGCCGTATCCCCAATACCGATCCGGCGCTTTTTTGGCAAGATAGGTGATTATCGGATGAGTCGGGAATACCAACGCTTTCGGAACAAACGGATTGAACCGGTTAAAGAAGACGAACAGATCGAGCGTATGAATTATCAATAGCAGAATTATGGCGTGTGTTCGGAATTTCGGCAGTCTGATGGCAACCCAAAATAGCCCGAGCGTTGCTGCAGAAAGCATTCCTCCGTAGATAAGCGCGCGCACCGCGATCGGAGCGTGCTCTGAAAGGAACGGGGTGATCGGGAGTTTGGTTGCGAGAAATAAAATTCCGAATCCGGCACACACATCCAGTGTTCTACGGACGAGTTTTTTGACAGAGTGCTTATCGGTCATCCAATAATCCAGTCCCAGCCCGCACGTTATGGCAAGGGAAAACGCAAAAAGAAAAGACATGAGTGTCGGGGAGCTGGATGTGATAAGGGGGATGGGAATTCGATACAGAATTTGGGTGAGGGGATTTGACGTGATAAGAAAAAGTGTCGCGATAGTCGCAGTTATAAACCATTTGGTAGCATCATCTTTCCTCCGTATTGCAGAAAACGAGAAGAATAACGGGATAAGTCCTATTGTGGTTACTTTTCCGACAAACGTGTCTGCCGGCCAATACGTGCGGGTTGCAGGATTTCCGAAGATGTTAGGGAAGGGGAGAGCGAAGAGCTGCCAGGGTTGGATAAGAATTTTTGTGAACAAGTTGTTCGGATCATGCGGGCTTCGCGCGGCGTTGGCGATAAGTTCAATACCAGGAATGAGTTGAATTCCGGCGATTCCGACGCCAAGCAACGAGAAAATAAGTACGAGCTTTTTATGTTTTGATCGAAAAAGCGCATAGATAGATGTAAAGACAAACATGTACGAGTACACTTGCGGATGCCCGGCAAAAAGCGCTGCTGCGTTGCCAACTGTAATGAGCCAAAGCCATCGATTTTCTATCGCAAGGAGGATCAAGGGCAACCACAAAATTACCTGACCGACGGTGCTGTATTCAAGCCATACCGCCATAAAACCGGAAAATCCGTAGGAGAGCGCGGCAAGCGCACTTCCCTCCGGTCTCATGCCGAGCTTTCTTGCGTACCAATAGGTAAAAAGAGCAGCGAGAAGCGGTTGCAACACGATAAGAACGGTCCATGCATTCATTTGACTCATGAAGAGGTACAACACGCCGAGCGGATACATGGCGGCAGTTTGAAAATTAGCAAGTAACGGGGTGCCGGAAAAATTATATGGGTTCCAAAGCGGGAGTTTTCCTTGTTTTAACGACTCGACGGCAAGCGTTTTCCATGGATACATTTGCCGGATCGTGTCCGGATATTGTGCCTTGTTCGGAATCCCTCCCGCGCCGTATCCTAAGTAGGACGATGAACGCCAAGGCTGGAAGTCGCTGACAAGAATATCTCCGGGGAAAGGCACTTTTCCTAAGAATACCGTTTGGTAAAAAAACAGTGAAATAACAGCGGTAAGTATTACGATGATCCAGAGCCATTCTTTGCGTGCCATATTATTTTTTCCGGCGATTTGGCGATAATAACAGTATTCCGATTCCGATGAGTGAGAGTGCCGTAATTGCTTCCGCAACACGCCGTACAGGTGACTCTCCCCACATTACCCGTATGGAATGAGTGCCTGAGGGAACCCGAAATGTAATAAGCCCCCGCCAGTTTTGATCCTGAAATTGAATCGGTATTTTTTGTCCGTCGCTTGTCACCCTCCATCCCGGGAAATATTGTGTGCGGTCAACCACATTTACATCCGTTTCGGCGGTGACGGTAAAGGTGTGTGTGGTTCCTTTCTTTTGCCCGTCGGATATGGTTCCGCGGCCCTCTATGACTTCAAATTGACTGACGGGATACGCGCCGGCAGGACCTGCTGACCAGATAACGTCGGTTTCGCCGAAGTAGGTCGTGTTGAGTGGATAATCCCAGAAATATTTTTCGTCGATTGTATCCATTCCGAGCGGAGGACGGAAGAAAACGATCACAGAAAGAATTGCGGCGGCGGCGATGATACCGGTTGTAAGGATTGTTGTCTTTTTTTTGACGAGTACCGCGCCTCCAACAAAGGCCAATGCAAATACTACGACATTGAGAAGTCTCCAGGGAAACTGAAACATCCGCAGTATAGGAATACCTGCCCAAAGGAATTTGGATACCGGCTGCATGAGGAAAAGGGCCCCAAGGGTGAGGAATAAGCCGAACGCGACTGCTTTTTTCTCCCTCTCATCGCGGATATATGTTCGCGTGAGTAGCACAATTGCGGTGATAAACGCTATGACCTGCACCAGACCGAACGAAACCGTGATGCCGCCGGTCTGCATAGCTTCGCTATTGGTCAGATTCGGAAGCAGGAAGTTGAAAAAAGGCGCAAAGTGTGACGCATACATCTCTTTCATAAACAGATCACCGTACGTGTATTTGCGTTCAATAAGCGCCGGCAGCCAATAAAACGCAGAAAGCATGAGTCCTAATCCTAAACCTGCCCAAGCCACGAATAGCTTGCGGTTATCCGGGGCAAATACAACGGAATAAAGGACTGCTACTGTGAAGAAGACAAGGCTGATAGCGTTATGAGAGGTGATAAGAAGGGTTACGGCAAATCCGGTAAGCAGGATATTGTATCGGGTATTTTTTTCTTCAAACCCCCGCTGCAATCCAAAGAGTACAAGCGGGAGAAAGGCGAGTGCGTATCCTTCTGCGATATCTCCCCGGACGACAAGATCGACTAAATGAAACGGTGCAAACTGGTAGAGCACGGTAGTGATGAACGCTTTACCCTCGTGTTTGAAGAACCGTAATGCAAACATATACATAAAAATACCTGAAAGCAGGAAACTCACGAGCATAGAGATTTTGAAGGAAAAAACTAAGCCGCCACCTAATGCGATGACCAGCGAAGTAACCAGATACGGCACATGATAGATAAAATTAAATAACGGCATGCCGTATCCGTAGTTGAGTTCTCCTGCCCAGCGGGGAAGGATCTGACCTTCGGACAGAGCCTTATAGTAGGCGGCCATGCGGGCGTAGTGAACCGGGCTATCATGCGTGTGCGGAGCCAATGGGGTAGCAAATATGCTCAAAAACGGCAGGGCTGAAATTGCAATGACGAGAATATAATGCTTAAATGATTTCATGAGTAAGGTGGGCCGTGAGCTTATTATAACAAAGAATTCTAAAGTCACATGAAGACGGGAAAATCAATTGATTGGTGGTGGATCGGAATTATTTGTGTCGCCACATTTCTTCGCATATTCCGCATAGGGACACTGACTGAGTTTCTTGGTGATCAGGGTAGAACGATGCTCACCATGCGCGATTTTTTGGAAGGCGGGATTGTACCTATTATCGGCCCGTCGACGTTAAGCGGACATAACGTTGGGCCGATGTTTTATTATCTTCTGGTGCCCGGCTATCCCGGCGGACCAATCGGTACATCGCTCTGGGTTGCTCTGCTTGGCGTGCTGGCAGTTGTGGTGATGTATGAAACGGCCCGGCTTATGTTTGGGCTGTGGCCGGCCAGACTTTCTGCACTTCTATGGGCCGTGTCTCCGCTCATCGTATTTGCCGACCGGGTAATATGGGAGCCGAATCTGGTCCCGCTTTTTGCAGCCCTGTATATCTACCTATTATATAGAGTGCATATGCATTGGTTCCGCTGGGCTTGGGTCTCTTTGGGGGCAGTGGTGGGTATCCTTGTACAACTTCACTACCCGAATGTGTTCTTTATCGGGCTTACCGGACTGTATCTTGTGGGCAGTATGGTTTTTCGGCTTCGCAATGTTACGTATACGTTGAAAGCAATCACCCTTTGGTCAGTAGGATTGATCCTGATGATGATGCCTTTTTTCATATATGAGTATGCCAATGGATTTAAAAATATTGCCGGGGTGACTTCAATAATCATTGGTAGTGGTGATATAACGCTCGGGAAGCGGGCCATGCTCGGACATGTCGTTGATTACGCATTCCGTGTATTCGGGCAGGTATTACCGTACATGAGGTTAACGATAGCCCCCTGGCTTATATCAGCATGGATGCTTTTCGTTATCGTTTTTCCGTCGAAAAAGAACTTATTTTTTTCATTATGGTTTTTTGGCGGACTTGTGTCTATGGGTAAATATACCGAAGTGGTATATGACCACTACCTCAACTTTTTAACCCCGGCGCCGTTTCTCCTTATCGGATCTGTGGTTTACTCAGTCAGAAATACATCATGGAAAAACGTCGTTTATGGTTTTGTCCTGCTTCTTTGCGTGTTGCAGCTTATGCAAACTGATGTGTTTGCGCGCGGGAGTAATGATATCGCACGGGTGAAAGCCGCAGTAACAGAAATCAAAACAATTGCAGGAGAATCGCCCTTCTCGTTTACGCTTATCAGCAGTCGATCGTATTCGGATTTGCACTACCGGTACTATATGGGTGTCATGAATGTGAATCCGGTATCTTTTGCTGATACAACGTACCGGAAATTCATGCTCGTATGTGACCGAGCCGAATGCCCGTCGGTTTCTGAGATTACAACGCTCACGGACTTAGCGATATTGTGCTACGAACAGCATTGTAAGGAATTTTATCCGAAGCTTCCGATTCAAAAAGAATGGAAATACCAAAGCGATGTGCCGTTGCGCGCAAACGGGGGGCAATTAGGCAGGCTCTATATTTTTGACCGACGATAGGAGCCGACGACACATGGTTAATACGGGAGGTATTTAGTACAATGGATGCAATGTTGGCCACAGTTCTTGACTCAATTCTTCTTTTTGCTTTCGCGGTTCCCGTGGTCATGAAATACCGGATACTTCCCGTTGAGGGAACGCCGTATTGGCTTTTCGGTATTCTTTTTCTCATTCTGGGTACACATTGTTTCATGTCGTTTTATCCGGGGATATTAGGAGGGTACAAAAAACATCTCGAAAAGCTAAAAATGCTATGTGTCACTACGACCATTGCAATAACGTTGGGAGGAGCTGTGGTGACTGCGATGTTTGATCGGGCGAAAACCGCGCCTGTCTACGGAGTCCATGACATTATCCTGCAGCAGGAGGCGGCAATGCGGTATCTGCTCGTAGGAAAAAATCCGTACAAGGAAACGTATTTCGGGACCCCGGTCGAATCTTTTAATTATGATGAACCGGGCAATACCGAGGCCACGAATCCGGCACTGTATCATTTTGTCATGCCGCCGTGGTACGTGCTTTTTCCTTTTGCGTTTTACTATACGGCAATTCCGGTACTGGGATTTTTTGACGGGCGGATGGCGTCATTGTTTGCCATGATTCTGTTGCTCGTAACACTTCGGTATTGGTACCGGGATCACGCAATTTCACGGATTGCGATGACACTCACGGCCCTTTCCCCGTCGGTAGTCGAGTATTTTGTCGAAGGCAGAAGTGATGTTTTCGCGCTTTCCTGGCTTATGGCGTCGCTCGTGCTGCTTAACCAAAAACGCTTTGTGGCAAGCGGAGCGATGTTGGCGTTGTCGTTTCTCAGTAAACAAACTATCTGGTTCATAGCACCGTTTTATTTGTTGTATCTTTGGAAACAAACAAGGTCTCACACTGCGGTATTTTGGCAGACGGTGACTATCATAGTCGCAGTTTCGCTTGTGATCGTGACGCCGTTTTTGCTCTGGGATCCCCGCGCGTTTATCGGGAGTGTGATCCTGTACCTTACCGGTAGCACGGCTACCAGTTACCCTGTTTCGGGGTACGGGTGGGGCATGGTGTTATTAAGTTTCGGCTGGATACGGGATATCCATGCCTATTATCCGTTTATCTACTGGCAACTAGGCATCGCAGTGCCTCTTGGCATCGTACTTATGCGCGGGCTATGGGCCATCCCTTCACAATCCCGGATGATTATTTTTTACGCGGTATTTTTGGGCGTGTACTGGTATTTCAGCCGGTATTTTAACAATAGTCATTTAGGATTCCTTTCGATGCTTTTTGTGTTGGGCGGACTGAAAGCCGTTGACGAAACGCATACATGAAACGATTCACTTGGTATCATGGTATTCTTCTTGGCATTATCGCGGTAGCGGCATTCGTCCGCATGGTAAACCTTGGCACCAATCCGCCCGCAATTTCGTGGGATGAGGCGTCGATAGGGTATAACGCGTACACCATTTCTACAACCGGACGGGATGAGCACGGCACATTCCTTCCTCTTGATACGTTTGCCGCATTCGGCGATTACAAACCTCCCGTTCCGGTGTATCTGACCGTTCCGTTCGTAGCACTCCTAGGGCTTAACGAAACAACGGTACGTCTGCCGTCAGCGCTTTCCGGTGTGCTTACTGTGTTGGTTCTGTATTTGTTGGTACTTGAGTTGTTCCGGACTGCGAAGCATGCACAGGCGTTGGGACTTGTGGCGGCTGGTGTGCTTACGATAACACCTTGGCATATTATGCTCTCCCGTGCTGCATTTGAAGCAAATATTGCACTGTTGTTTCTTGTCACGGGCATATGGTTTGTTCTCAAAGCCCGCGAGAGTCCTGTATTTTTTTATGTGTGTTGGTTGCCGTTTGTTTTGGGTATTTACACATTTAACAGCACGAGGTACGCGGGTCCGCTTATTGCCGGTGCATTGATGGTCATCGTGTATAAGAGTGCCATGGCAGCAAAAAAACAAGTATTGGCAGGTTTGGTAATCGCATGTATCGTCCTTGTCCCCATCCTCCCGCATTTGGTATCCAAGCAGGCACGGCTCCGGTTCGAAGAGGTAAGCATATTTACCGATTTGCGCACGGTACTTATGTCTAATACACGCCGTCACATTGATAATTTTTCGTGGTTTTCTTCAGCCCTGCATAATCGGCGGGTCGGGTACGCACGGGAATATTTCATTCACTTTTTTGATAATCTGGAACCGAGGTTTCTTTTCATAAAAGGAGACGGTAACCCGAAGTTTTCCATTCAGGACACAGGACAACTCCTTTTGGTGAGCGCACCGTTTATTGTCTATGGATGGCTTACGGTGTTTCGTGATTACCCGGTCATTGCTATGTTTCTCTTGTGGTGGCTACTCGCTTCGATAGCTCCTACAGCAGTTGCCCGGGAAACTCCCCATGCGTTGCGTATTGAAAACGGTCTACCGGTCTATATGATAGTGACCGCGTACGGAATAGTAATGAGTGTTGTTGCCTTACGCAAATCACGAATCCGGAGTGTTCTGTTTACTGTTTACTGTTTACTGTTCATCGGTAACTTCGCCTATTTTTGGCATAATTTTATGTCGCATTATCCCAAGGAGTACTCCGGGGAATGGCAGTATGGGTATAAACAGGCAATTACGCTGGCCAAAGCGCACAAAAACGAATACGACACGATTGTGCTCACGGAAAGCATCGGGAGGCCGTATATTTACGCATTGTTTTACGAACAGTATCCGCTGAAACGTTTTGAGGAAACCCGCGATGCATCCTTTGATGCGGCAGGATTTTATAATGTCTACGGTTTCGGCGCCTACCGGTTTACCAAGGAAGGGGTCGGCGCGTATACCGGAAAGACACTCTACATTCTGCCGCCCAAAGATGTGCCTTTAGGCGTCCATATAATTGAAACGATCAGATTGCTAAACGGAACAGCCGTTCTTGTCGCGTTTGAATAATATGAAAAAAATTGCATTGATCGGAATTATAATGCTCGCAATAGGTCTTAGGTTTTGGCAACTTGGCGAGGTGCCGGTTTCGCCCGATTGGGACGAAGCGGCTCTTGGGTATAATGCATATTCAATACTTAAAACCGGGCGTGACGAATACGGCACGTTTTTGCCCCGTGCACTGCGGTCGTTTGATGATTATAAGCCGCCGCTTTATGTATATTTAGCGGTACCGTCGGTTGCGGTGTTTGGTCTCAATACGTGGGCTGTTCGTTTGCCGGCGGCCGTAATGGGCGTATTTGCGGTGCTCGGAACGTATTTTTTGGTTGCTGAACTATTCAAGCAACCTCATATAAAGACGAAAAAACGAATCAGTGAATTTTCTACTCAGGCGTTATCTCTACTCACAGCCTTTTTGCTTGCTATCTCACCTTGGCATCTGCAGTTTTCGCGGATTGCATTTGAGGCAAATACGGGAGTGACATTCAATATCTGGGGGCTCGTCGCGTTTTTTCGCGGACTACAGTCCCTTCCCTGGATGGCGGCAAGCGCCTTTTTCTTCGGGCTCTCTCTCTATGCGTATCACAGTGAGCGGATTTTCGTGCCGCTTCTTTTGCTGATAGTGTCGGTTGTATGCCGCAAAGAATTGTTTGCTGATCGCAGGAAACTACTTATCGGTATCGTGGTTGGATTGCTTACTGTCCTGCCGTTATTACCCGTGGTGCTGGATAAGACATCGGTAACCAGGCTCAAAGGGACGAGTACGCTTTCGGATGCTACCGGACTTTTAATGCGGTCCGTTGCTAAACTGGATGATGATCAAAAAGTAGGAAATGAAATCGGTACGATATTTGATAACCGCCGTATTGTGTATGCAAAGACTCTTTTGGACGGATATCTGAGCCACTTTTCATTGCGCTGGCTGTTCCTGGTGGGGGACAATGACCGGCATCACGCGCCCGATAACGGACTGTTGTACTTTTGGGAATTACCCTTTATGGTATGGGGAATCTTTTCGGTATGGCGCCGCGGAGGAAGGGCGGCAATGGTATTACTGAGTTGGGTATTGGTGGCTCCGCTCGCTGCGTCTCCGACGAGTGAAACGCCTCATGCGATCAGGACACTCGTGATCCTTCCGGTCCTGCAGATATTTATCGCTTCCGGCGTTATGGAATTTCTTACGCATACGAAAAAATATTATGAGAAGCGGCGGACTGTTTTTGTATGGGTGCCGGCAGGGGTCCTAGTGACAGCGGTATTTCTGAATATCCTATTTTATTTCCACATGTATTATGTGCACTTAAATCACGAATACTCCAAGTTCTGGCAGTATGGATATGCGCAGGCAGTAGAATATGCCGAATCTCATAAAGCGAAATATGAAAAAATTGTCGTTTCTACGGCTCTCGAACAGCCGCATATGTTTTTCCTTTTTTATACCAAATATGATCCGGTGAAATATTTGGCTAGCGGAGGAACTTCTTCAGGTGGATTTGCGGAAGTAAAAAACCGCTTTGACATGTACGAGTTCCGGCCGATATCAAACTGGGCGAAGGAATTGCATGACGGAAGCATTCTATACATTGGATCTCCGAGAGAACTTCCCGGGGATGCATATACGATTACATATTTAAACGGTGACGATGCGATGCGTATTTCGGAATAATATACAACATGAAACATTTGATCCTGGTGGGAATTCTGTTTGTTGCCGCTTTTTTCCGTTTCTATAATCTCTCCCAGGTGCCGCCGAGCCCGTCCCTTGACGAAGTTTCTATCGGCTACAATGCGTATTCAATTTTAACAACAGGTAAAGATGAATACGGGAGCGTACTCCCCATGCTGCTTCGTGCGTACGACGATTTCCGGCCGGCACTGTATGTATACCTCACGATACCGTTTGTATGGGTACTGGGACTCACTGTGGTCGCGGTGCGGTTACCTTCCGTTCTTTTATCGCTCATTACCGTTTACGTAACATATTTAATCGGGCGGATGGTAGGGAAAAAATATCTGTCTTTTGAACGCCTTGGGGAAATCGCGGCCGTAATTCTAGCCGTATCGCCATGGCATATCTATATATCAAGACTGGGACATGAGGCAAATATCGGTTTAACGCTTACGACTCTCGGCATATTTTTTTTCCTGCGTGCAGTATTTTCCGGAAAGAAATCGTCATGGATACTTGCAGGTATTGCGTTTGGGTTGTCTTTGCATGGGTATCAGAGCGAGAAGGTGGTGATTCCGCTTCTCGTGCTGTTCGGGTCATATCTTTTTTGGAAAGAAATCAGGAAAGCAAAACGGCACGCGCTGATTGCAATAGTTGTGGGATTTGCAATCGCATTGCCGGCTATCGCGGCTACGGTTTCGCCGCAGGGAATGGTTCGCTTCCGCGCAACGAGCGCATTTTCTACCGATTCTCCCCGGGCGGTTTCCGCGGTCCAATCTTATATAGCATCAAAGGAGAAAGGGGATATAATCGGCCGGATCATATATAGCAAAGCGGTGACGAACGCCTCGATATTTATAGAGAACTATGCGTCTCATTTTTCTCCGGTTTGGCTTTTCTCCGGCAGCAATCGGGAGGCGCACAAAGTGCCTGGTATGGGGCTTTTATATCTATGGGAAGCACCATTTTTGCTCCTCGGCCTTTGGGCGCTAGGCAAGTCCCGGATACCCAAGCACCTTGCTGCTTTTCTTATCGCTGGTCTTCTTGTCGCGCCGATACCGGGAGCGATTACCACGCAGGCACCCCATGCTATGCGTGCTTATACGGAAATTCCGATAATGCAGCTTATAGAGGCGTTGGGTGCGTGGGTACTTATAAGTAAACTGAAAAAAAAGCAGTTGCAAATATTTGCCCTTATATTGGGCATGCTGATATCAGCCGGGGTAGTAAAATATTGGC
Source organism: Patescibacteria group bacterium (assembly GCA_038062795.1). GTDB lineage: Bacteria > Patescibacteriota > Microgenomatia > UBA10105 > UBA927 > UBA927. The sequence continues at coordinate 34,759 of JBBTWM010000033.1, forward strand.
AGGGATACTTTGTCCGATTTCCTGCGGAGCAGTCGGATAGTTTCCAATATGCGATCCGAGGAGCCGTGCAATACGGGTTAGATAACGCAAATCGTTATACGGCAATCCAATTTTCTAACCAGGGGAGCTTGTACCAGTCCTACATGTTTTTCCTCTATTACAGCAAATTTGATCCGGCGGCCTATCATGCCCTTGGCGGAACCGGATCCGGCGGATTTGAAGAAGCGCATTATATTGGAAAGTATGCGTTCGGCATCCTGCCACAGCAAGCCGAAAAAATTATTCCCGGAACGCTTTATTTCTATGATGCAAAAAACGTTCCGCAAGGCGCGCGCACATTGGAAACGTTTTCGAATCTCGACGGAAAGCCGGCAATCACTGCCACAACATTATGAAGTACGTACTTATTACCTTCGCAACCACGTTGGTGCTATTAGGGATGATTATCCGCGTGGTAGAAGTGGCCAACGGTAATTATGTTTTTGGATTTGATCAGGGACTTGATTTCATGGCTGCCCGTTCTATTGCAGTTGATCATAAACTCACCCTTATCGGAGCAGAAGCTGGGGCGGGATTCGCCGGATTGCCTGGCGTTTTTCACGGACCAGGGTACAGATATATTTTGGCCGTCCTTCTTTTTCTTTCCCACGGTAATCCATACGGGGCGATCGTGGGACTTGCTGTAATAAGTATTATCAGTTTATGGATGTTATATCGAATGGGCATAAGCATATTCGGACCGGTAGTAGCTGGAGTCATATTGGTGCTTGCTGCAGTTTCACCCCCTCTTACAGCACAAGCCCGTATGATATGGGCACCGAATTATTCGGCCGTTGTCGCTTTGCCGTTTCTTTACGCAATTTGGTTATCCCGTAAAAAAACTGTTGCCGGCGCATTTCTGACTGCATTTTTTTCCGCGTTGTTGTATCACTTCGAATTGCCTATGGCTGTTCCCGCGATGCTCATGACTGTTCTCTATTTCGCATTTGTGTTGAAGTTTCGTGACATAAAGCTTTGGGCCGCTGTGTTTGCCGGTTTTTTCATAGGATTACTTCCCATGCTGTTATTTGAATCCCGGCATGGTTGGGGATTTGTGAAGGGCATCCTCACGTATGGCGTAAGGCTACGTGAGACATCGGTGACGGCACCGTTTTTTCCGCTTAAGGAATTGGTAGGCGACGGCAACGCAATTGTGAACACTATACGGGAATCATTTCTTTTTCCCGTGCCCTGGGTGCGACGCATGTTTCCATGGGTGCTGCTCGGAGGGACTCTTTGGTATGCAAAGCTAGAAAAAAAGAAAGAAATACAAACGTTTATATTCGGATTGTTATTACTTGTAGTTTCCCACCTTTTGGTATTTTATCCATATCGTGGACCTGTGTACGCCCATTACCTGACATTGTTATACTTTGTGTACCCGATCCTGGCCGCGTATTTGGCAGTTCGTGCATTATCAGGGAAGGTAACCCGATGGATAGTGTATGCAGCTGCAATTATGCTAATAATCGGCGTACTGAAGCAAATCCCCAAAACGATAACGTCAGATTATCACGATTACGGCGGCACTGCGAAAATCCGGGGCAAGACGGAAGCGCTTGACATCATCTATCAAGATGCGGCAGGAAAACCATTCGGACTTATGGTATTTACGCCTCCCGTTGTGCCATACGCGTACGAGTATCTTGCGAAGTGGTATGGAAAAAATACGTACGGCTATGTTCCTTCGTTTGAAAGGGGGCCAATATTTTACCTTCTGATCGAGCCGGATCCTGAGAAGCCATGGAGTTATAATGGATGGTTAGAGACGGTTATCAAGGAGGGGACAGTAATTCGTGCCTGGAATTTGCCGAGCGGATTTATTATTCAAAAAAGAGCGGAGCGTATCGAATGAAAAAATTCTTTATGAAGTGGGGCATTTGGACTGGACTCGTCGCCCTGTCCCTCCTGCCATTATGGGATTTGATGCATCCTGGATTGCCGATAACCCATGATGGTCAGGATCATGTGGCCCGTATCGCAAACTTTTATCAATCATTATCCGAAGGGCATGTAGTTCCCAGATGGGCGGCAAATCTCAATTGGGGATATGGACATCCGATTCTCATGTTTTTGTATCCTTTGCCCTCATACGTCGCGTCGGCATTTCATTTTGTCGGATTTTCACTCATTGATAGCACCAAGCTTGTATTTGCTTTCGGATTCATCGCCAGCATGCTTGCGATGTATCTTTGGATAACCAGTGCGTGGGGAGTGGCCGCGGGTATTACCGCTTCCGTACTGTATGCATTTGCGCCGTACCGGTTTGTCGATCTATATGTGCGGGGGGCTATAGGGGAGCATATGGCATTTGTCTTCCCGCCGCTTATTTGTTACGGACTTCTGCTTCTGGCAAAAGAAAAGAATCATATTTCGGCGGTGGCCCTGACCGTTATTTCTTTCGGAACTGCGCTGCTTATTCTGTCCCATAACGCGCTGAGTCTCATATTTCTGCCGCTTATCGGATTATACGCGTTATATCTTGCCGCACAGGAGACGAAGACTCCGATACGGTTTCTTCTCATGAGTATAGCCGGAATACTGTTTGGTTTTCTTCTGTCTGCGTTTTACTGGGTTCCGGGTTATTTTGAAGGCAAATACACGCTTCGGGATATCGTAACGAAAGGAGAATTTACCGGCCGGTTTGTTCCGTGGTTTTCATTTCTCTATTCACCCTGGAGTTATGGCGGAGGCAATGAACTATCCAAGTGGTTGGGAGCAGGACAGATATTGGCATTGGGTCTGAGTTTCTTTGCACTGGAAAAAAATACGAAACACCGGCGTTTCATTATCGTTTGCATGCTGCTTTTGTTTTTCTCGCTCTTTGCCATGACCGCCAATTCTGCTCCCGTCTGGAACGCGGTAACCTTGCTTCAGAAATTTCAATTTCCCTGGAGACTTATGTCCGTGACCGTATTTTTGATCGCAGGGATCGGGGCATTTGTTGTATACATAGCTCCGGAAAAAAGCAGGCGGTGGACCGCCCTTATTTTGGTCATCATATCGATATTTGGGACGATACCGATGTGGCGAGCCAAGGAGTATAAAGTATTTCCGCAGTCGTATTTTACCGGCATATATAACAGTACTACCGATACGGGAGAAAGCAGTCCTATTTGGTCTATCCGGTTTATGGAAAAGCGGCCCGAAGCGCTTGCGTATATGGTGCCGCTCGCAGGCACGATCAACGTGGGTGAGCGGTCGACAACGCTGAAAGTTTACCGCGTGAATGTGAAAGAGCCCGCTAGATTTGTAGAAAGCACGCTGTATTTTCCGGGGTGGCAGGTGTTTATTAATGGAAGCCCTCTTGCCATAGAAAAGCTTATATTTCAGGACCCTACGTACCGGGGACTCATGACGTTTGATCTAACCCCGGGCGATTACGACATCAGGTTTGAGTTTGGAGAAACGAAACTCCGAAGGATTTCAAATTACCTGAGTCTCGGTGCGCTGGCATTATTCGTCGTCAGTATTGGTACAATACGTTTGCTATGGCGAAAAAAAGAATAACACTCTCGGTAGCTCTGGCTGTATATAATGAAGCCTCCAATTTGGAGCGTTGTCTTAGATCTGTCGGGAATTTGGCAGACGAGATGATTGTCGTGGACGGCGGATCAAGTGATGCTACCGTCGATATAGCAAAAAGGTTGGCAGCCAAAGTGTATCACACGGATAATCCCGCCATGTTCCATATCAATAAACAAAAAGCGTTAGATAAATCCAGCGGCGAGTGGATTTTGCAGCTGGATGCAGATGAAGTAGTGAGCGCGTCCTTAAAGGAAGAAATTCGGGATGTTATCGTATCTGGCCTCACACCCAACGGGTATTTCATATCCCGCCATAATTATTTTTTGGGCGATTGGCTCCGAAAGGGAGGTCAGTATCCGGATTACGTCATACGGCTTTTTAGAAACGGGTTTGGGGAGTTTCCTCAGCAAAGTGTGCATGAACAAATAAAGATAGACGGCCCGGTTGGGCACCTCAACCACGCGTTGGAGCACTACTCCTATACATCTATCGCACAATATTGGGATAAATCTTCTGCATATATACGCTTGACCGCGGATGAATTATCAAAACGCAAAGATAGCCGATCGGTAGCTACGTTATTTTCGTATCTGATTGCCAAGCCGGTTGGTACGTTTCTGTCTCTTTATCTCCGCCACAAAGGATTCGTTGATGGGTGGCGTGGATTCCTATTTGCGTTTTTTTCCGCGATGCATTTTCCGAAAGCATATATTCTAAGTATTACCCAAGCTTCATGAAACACATTGTTGCCTTGTATTTGTTCGGCATATTGCTTCTTGCTACGCCACTTCTGGTTCGCGCTGAGTATGTGTTGCCATACCCGTCTTATATGCCAGGAAATAAACACTATAAAATATCCCGTTTCATTGACAAGATACGACAGCCGTTTTATTTCGGAAATTTAAGTTCCTATAAATATCATTTAAGCCTCGCAGATAAATACCTGGTTGAAGCAAAGACACTATTTGAATACAAACAGTATTTATTGGCCTCTGATGCATTAGCTCGTTCGGATAGCGAGTTTGCAAAAACTACGCAGTTTCTTCTCGGCGCCAGACAGGAACGCAAAGACATCAGTGCATTTGTGCGCCAACTAGCGCAAGCATCAGCGCTGCACACCGAGATTCTCCTGCGCATGAACGAAGTATTACCCCCTTCGTATGAATGGAAACCGGAGAAATCAGATGCCATACAGCTATCAATTGCAGATATGGTACGCGAGTCGGTGATGGTACGCAAAAACGCAGTGATCAGGTTACGATGAAACACATACCTACGCTATTTATCGGTATTGCCATAGTGCTGGGAATATATTCCTACGGATTTATAGACCCTCATTTGTCATTTTCGTCACATCCGTTCTATCTCTTTATTCAGAATGCGCTTGTCCATCTGGTGTACCGTCAATCCGTGACAGCGGCAGCACTGTATGTGTGCATCATTGTGGGTTTATTTGCTGCATACGGCATGATTATGCAATCGGCAAAAACTGAAAAGATGAAATATTTTCCGCGATGGATGATATGGGGTATCGGGATACTGCTGGTTTCTTACCCTGCGTTTTCCTATGATATATATAACTACATCGCAACAGCTAAGGTCACATTCCAATATCGGGAGAATCCGTATGTGATGATGCCGATAGAGATTCCAAACGAGCCGATGCTTTCCTTTACCCGGGCTGCGAACAAGGTCGCTCTTTACGGCCCGGCGTGGATAGTTTTGACGTCATTTCCGTATATTGTCGGGGCGGGAAACATGCTCGCGACTATAGTTTCGTTCAAAACGTTTACCGCGCTATTTTACACTGCGGTGACGTACCTCATTTACCGGAAAACGAAGCGATGGGACCAGGTGATGTTTTTTGCGCTCAATCCGCTGATACTTATCGAAGTATTGGTCAGCGGGCATAACGATATTGTCATGATGGCGCTGGGTCTTGCGGGTCTCTTACTTTGGAATCGGCAGGGTATGCAATATAAAGCGGCGGGTATTATCCTGTTTATCTCTTCTGTCTTGATAAAAGGCGCGACGATTGCGTTAGTTCCGCTTTTCTTTTTTCCGAGGTGGAAATGGGAGAAAAAAATGCTGGTTGCCGGAGTCCTCATGTTCGGTGTATTTCTTCTCTCTCCTGTGCGGGAAGAAATGTACCCCTGGTATGCGGTGTGGTGGCTTAGTTGTATAGCTTTTGTTCCGATTCGGAAGCACTCGTTTATTCACTGGTTTTCATTTTGGCTGAGTTTCGGACTTATGTTGCGGTACGTGCCATGGATTGCCACCCGTGAGTACGGTGGCATAACTCCCATAATCCGCGTTATTGCGACACTCGTGCCTGTGTTGTTTTATCTGCTTTATCGGTTTCGCAAAAATGTAAAACATCTCCGGGCCCCTTGGAAAAAGTAACTATGATTGCTTTTTTTCTCGCGTTCATACCGGCACTTATTGCGGCTTTGCCGCTTTTTGGTTCCCGGTTTATACCAACCCATGATGGGGAGTACCACATCATCAGGTTCTGGCAATTTTATAAAATGCTTTCGGCAGGTGATTGGTTTCCCCGTTGGGCGCCGGATTTAAACGTCGGATTGGGAGTGCCGCTGTTTACCTTTAACTACCCGCTCCCAAACTATATAGGCAGTGCGTTCCATTTTATCGGGATGAGCTTTGCGGACAGCTTTAAGTGGTCGCTCGGATTAGGGTACCTTACTGCGGTGATCTGGTATTACCTGTTTGCAAAAAAAGTATTCGGCACGAAGCCTGCGATAGCAGCGACCATTATTTTTTCCTATATACCGTATTGGTTCGTGTATATGTATGTGCGGGGGTCGGTGGGTGAGGTGTGGGCAGTGTCGTTCCTTATGCTCGCCTTTGCCTCACTCGCGTATAACAAACCCCAAACTTTTGCCATCGCCGTGGGTTTGCTCATACTTTCCCATAATATTCTCGCCATGATATTTGTTCCAATGCTGTTTATTATAGCCTTGCGTATTCGTCCGATGATCGTAGGCTGGATTGCGGGGGTCGGATTGGCGGCGTATTTTTGGGTACCGGCCTTATACGAGCGGCAGTTTGTTGTGGGCCTTAACACGGTAAATTACCGCGACCATTTCGCTGCCTTAGTGCAGATACTTTTCCCGTCGTGGGGCAGCGGCTATTCCGTGCTGGGAATAAGCGACGGCATGTCCTTCCAAATCGGAATTGTCTCACTGCTGATTATAGGAGCGGCTGCGATTTTGCTTTTTAAAAAAAACCGTTTGGCTCCAACCATCAAGCAGATGGTCGCCCTTTCTTTATTCGTAATTATTGCCGGTTCGTTCCTCATGACGGAATATTCTGCATTCCTATGGCGTGCCGTTCCGGTTCTCGGGTATCTGCAATTTCCGTGGCGTCTTTTGTCTGTAATAATGATTGCGGTATCTGTACTTGCGGGATTTGTAAGCCACGTAACTCCGAAATTTGGAATAATCCTTGCCTTGTGTTCTGTTTTTTTCGTGTTTTCCTACACGCGGCCGGTCACCTATGAATCCCGCAGCGACGAGTATTATTTATCACGGGATTGGTTTACAAGTGGTACCTCATCGTTAGGTGATGCGTTTCAAACACAATGGAAACAGGGCGATATCAATTATTCCCCGCAGAATTTTTCAGTTTCCGAAAGGAGTATTGACTACACGAAACTCAACCCGGTTTCATACGTGCTTCTTTTACATGCATCGATCTCCGGCACATTGATCGCTCCGATTGCCTATTATCCCGGATGGCAGGCGAATATAGACGGGCGATCGGTGCCCATCTCTCCAGGCGAACACGGCACTATCACATTGCCGGTGCATGAGGGAGATCAGTTGCTGCACATCCGGCTGGACTCCGCGCCATGGCAGCAGGCGGCCGGCATTACGAGCCTTCTTTCGTTGTTGTTCATAGTGCTATCATTTATACTCAGGAAACCAACGATATGAAGATCGCAATCAATACATTACCACTGTCTACAGAGCACCGGATGCGGGGTACTGGCGTATATACAAAAAATTTGATCGAAGCGCTTGCTACATACGAAAAAAAACATTCGTACTTCTTTTTTATCCGCGTACAGGATATACCGGAGCGCACGGATGTTGTGCATTATCCGTTTTTTGATCCGTTTTTTTTGACACTTCCGTTTATAAAACGCTTTCCCACCGTGGTAACGGTTCATGATCTGATTCCGTTGGTATTCCCGGACAAATTTCCTCCGGGACTGCGGGGCAAGCTCAAATGGCAGATACAGCGTCTGTCGCTTTTGGGTTCATCCGGAGTAATAACCGATTCCCAGTGCAGCAAGGATGATATCGTGCGGATAACCGGAAGAAAACAGTCCGGTATACATGTGGTTCCGTTAGCGCAATCCCAACAATATAGGCGTATTACGGGCGATGCTGTCCTTAAACAAGTCAGACAGCGATACCACTTGCCGGATGAATACGTGTTGTATATCGGGGATGTAAATTGGAACAAAAATGTTATCGGGCTTATCAATGCTTGGAAAGTTGTGCTCGCCAAAAACGTTAAATCCCGCAGCTGCAAACTTGTGTTGGCAGGATCGGCATTTACCGATGCTGAGGTACGCGAGACGCGGGAAATTCTGCATCTTATTGACTCGTTCGGAATGAGTAAACACGTTATTCGGCCGGGATTTATAAAAGATGAGGATATGGCAGGCGTGTATTCGGCTTCGTCCTGTGTCGTGCTGCCATCGTGGTACGAAGGTTTCGGATTTCCCATTCTTGAAGCTATGGCTTGCGGTGTGCCTGTGGTTGCAACGAATCGGGGAAGTGTGCCGGAAATATCCGGACCCGCGCGCGTCGTTGATCCTGCAGATACGAACGTTATTGCAAAGACTATCCTCGAAATGTTACAGCTATCTGAGCTTGAGCGGCGGGAGCTTATCCGAAAAGGATTTGAATGGATAAAGTATTTTAGCTGGAAGCGGGTAGCCAGCGAGACAGTGGCAGTGTACGAGCACATTGCCGCCCGTACAACATAGATAGTATGCGGACGTTAACTATTATCATTCCTACATATAACGAGGCAAAAACTATTCACATAGTACTGCAGCGTGTCTTCGCGTCTACGCTTCTGGGGTGGCAGAAACAGGTTGTGGTCGTGGACGACGGTTCTGTAGACGACACAGTTGGCATTCTCAAAAAATGGCAAAGCCGGGCAACTATTGTGCATCTGTCACATAATCAGGGCAAAGGCGCGGCGGTTACTGAAGGGCTGCGGCGGGCAACAGGCGATATCATTATCATACAGGATGCGGATTTGGAATATAGTCCGGATGATTACCCTGTGCTGTTGAATCCTTTTGAAAACGTACGGGTGAACGCCGTATACGGCTCGCGCTTTTTGGGTCCGCACCTTTCCACAATGTTTATCTATGCACTTGGAAATAAATTTGTGACCCTGGTTACCAACATCCTCTACAACACCACCATTACCGATATGGAAACCGGGTACAAGGCGTTCCGGAGGTCAGCGGTGAAAGATTTGGAAATCAAGGCGAAACGGTTTGATTTCGAGCCGGAGGTGACGGCAAAGTTACTCAGGAGCGGCAACCAGATTTATGAGGTTCCCATTTCCTACTACGGCCGGAAATTTGAAGAAGGGAAGAAGTTGACGTGGCGGGACGGCGTTGTGGCACTTTTCACGCTACTCAAATACCGCTGGTGGAATCCTGCTCCGCACGGAGGAAAAAAGGTTTGATCATGAAGCGTCTTATCGAAAAACTATCTCTTGTGACGTCACATCCGTTAGCCCGCGGAAGTGCCGTGGTGCTTATTGGATCAATGGCAGCAAATGTTGGCGCCTATTTTTATCATGTCGTGGTCGGAAGATTGTTAGGACCGGAGCAATACGGAGAACTCGCTTCGCTTTACTCACTTTCATACTTATTAAATGTCCCATCTCTTGTTATCCAAACAGTGATAGCTAAATATGTGTCAGCCTACAAGGCAAAAAAAGAAAACGGTAAAGCAAAAGAACTAGTCATTACTGCAACGCAGTCGATGGGCTACTGGATGATTGCCATCCTTATCCTTACTGTCCCGTTATACCGTTTTTTTGTTCAGTATCTTCATGTAACCAATTATTGGTCCGTCGTTTATGTTTTCATCGGGTCCGGAATTGTTTTTTTGGGGACCGTGATAACCGGGACTCTCCAAGGATATCAGCAATTTACGGAACTTATGGTATTTTCCAATATAGGGGTAGTACTTCGGTTGATAGGCGGATTCATCGGAGCTTCATATAGTGTTGCGGCAACGGCATTTGCGAACGCGCTCACGGCATTTATCGCGTATGTTCTTTCCTTTATTCCACTACGTTTTTTACGTGCATCCACGCGTCAGAAAACCGGCCTGACGAAGAGAGACATAGGAACGTTTGCTGTCCCATCGCTTCTGTGTATTTTGGGAATCACGTCTCTTTATAATACTGACATCATGCTGGTGAAGCATTATTTTTCTTCTTACGAAGCAGGCATGTATGCAGCGCTTTCTATGATGGGGAAAGTTATATTTTTCGCTAGTAGCAGCTTTTCATACGTATTGTTTCCGGTTGTAGCTGAGAGAAGCCATGTAGGAGGCCGGTCAGATAGACTTGTTTATATTTCACTTGCGGCGGTAGCGTGCATATCTTTGGGGATTACCGTTGGATATTATATATTTCCATCTGTGGCGCTTGGACTTTTGTTCGGATCTTCCTACGCGGGTGCCTCCGGTTACCTTGGGCTTTTCGGTATATTTATTTCATTCTTTTCCTTAAGTAACATTTTAAGTACGACGTTATTGGGGATGGGCAATAAATCAGTATGGATGTTTACTGTCAGTTTTTCACTGTTGCAGATTCTGGGGATCATGGCCGTTCATGATTCTCTCCGATCTGTTTTATACCTGAATATTGGTGTGAGCACGGCCTTATTTATGATGCTTTTGGTATACTATCGTCATGCGGTCAAAAAACATTAAACTGCTTTCTCTTATTATTCCGGTATATCATCAGGAGCGGACTATCCGGAAACAACTTCAGAATATCATCGGTGAGCTTGAGTTGCTCGCGACTCCATATGAGGTAATTGTCGTAGTCGACGGCCTGGATGACAAATGCTTCGAAGAAGCCAAAAAAGTTCACTCGGACAAGATCACCGTTACCGGATACAAAACGAATCACGGGAAGGGGTACGCGGTACGTTTCGGTATGGGGAAAAGCCACGGTGATGTTATCGGATTCTTAGATGCCGGTGGGGATTTGAGTGAGTTGGGATTGTCCATGATGACGGAGCATTATAAATGGTATAACGCAGATATTATTATCGGGAGCAAACGCCACCCGGTATCCAAAGTCGCGTACCCAATTGCGAGGAAAATTTTATCCTGGGGATATCAACAACTGGTGCGTTTGTTATTCGGCCTCAACGTGAGAGACACCCAAGTCGGCATGAAACTGTACCGCAGGGAAGTGTTGGAAGATGTACTCCCCAGACTCGTAGTTAAGCAATTTGCTTTTGACATAGAGATTTTGGCGGTTGCATATCATTTGGGGTACCGGCGCATTTTCGAAGCACCGGTCGAACTGGATTTTACCGGAGCTTCCAGCATTACCTCTATGGGGGTGTGGAAAACCATATGGAACATGCTCTGGGATACATTCGCCGTGTATTACCGACTGCACATATTGCATTATTATGATAATCTCAACAAGCGGAAATGGAAGTTTGACAAAGAGCTTAATTTCAACGTCTCTGTCCCGTAAAGGAAATAGTATGAACATTGTTATAACCGGCGGGGCCGGATTTATCGGATGTAATGCTGCGGCGTATTATCTGGCAAAAAAAGCAGATGTTATCGTCTTTGACAACCTCTCCCGTGCAAATACCGATAAAAATCTTGCCTGGCTGAAAACGCTCGGGGGCAATCTTACCTATATAAAGGGAGATTTGCGTTCTATTGCTGATACAGCCAAGCTTATTTCGTTTCTTGCGGATGCTGATGCAGTGCTTCATTTGGCTGCGCAAGTTGCCGTAACCACGTCGGTTATAAACCCACGGGAAGATTTCGAAATCAATGCAGTGGGCACATTTAATCTATTGGAAGCGATGCGGGCATCCGAAAGTCGGGCTAAGCTCATTTATTCTTCGACAAATAAAGTCTACGGAGGTATGGAGGATGTTGCAGTCGAGGAAAAGGACACTCGGTATGATTACGCAAATCTTCCGTACGGTGTGAGTGAAGATCGGCAGTTAGACTTTCACTCCCCATACGGTTGTTCCAAGGGAGCTGCTGATCAGTATGTCCATGATTATGGCAGGATATACGGACTAGATACCGTCGTCATGCGTCAATCCTGTATTTATGGTCCCCGGCAGTTTGGTGTAGAAGATCAGGGGTGGGTCGCATGGTTTATCATCGCAACGGCATTGGGGCATAAATTGGCAATCTACGGAGATGGTAAGCAAGTGCGGGATCTTCTGTATGTCGATGATCTTATCGCAGCATACGATATGGCTATTCTAGCCGGTAAGAAAACCCGTGGAGGAATGTATAATATCGGAGGAGGGCCGAATAATACGCTTTCCGTTTGGCATGAGTTTGGTCCGATGCTGGAAAAGCTTTTCGGCAAAAAAATTCCGGTAACTCATGAGGACTGGCGCCCGGGAGATCAGAAAATATTCGTGGCAGACATCCGTAAAGCAAAAAAAGAATTCGGATGGGAGCCACGTGTGTCAGTAGAAGCTGGTATTGAGAAACTTTACATGTGGGTCAGCGCAAACAAAACGCTTTTTCGCTCCTAATTCCGCATGAAATCCACTGACTCGGAATCGCTTCATGATTATCCGCCGGAGGCATACGCTCTCCTTTCGGAAAGCGAAAAAAGACATTTCTGGTTTCAAGGGAGAAATATGATTATCCGGGAAGTGATTCGTTCATCGATCCGAGATAATAAAGGATTAAGTTTTTTGGAAATCGGATGCGGGACCGGGTATGTTTTAGCAGAGTTAGCAAGAATGGGATTTAAGGTAACCGGATTGGATATGCACGCAGAGGGTTTGGCTTATGCAAAGCTACGAGTTCCCACCGCAACATTTTTTGCGGGAAAATTAGATGAGTTCCGACCAAAAAAACTTTTTGACGCGGCAGGTATGTTTGATGTGCTGGAGCATATTCCGAACGATACGTCCGCCCTTGTAGAATGTGCAGGACTTCTCAAAAAAAATGGCATGCTGTACCTCACCGTTCCTGCTCGGTCAGAGCTGTGGTCTGTCTACGATGATATTTCCGGCCATAAACGGCGGTATACCAAGGGAAGCCTGAAGATCGTGTTAGAGAGAAGCGGGTTTCGCGTGAAATTTATCGGGTACTTTGGCTTTTTTCAGTATGTTCCGCATTTGATAATGAAACGGTTACTTCTTAAGAAATCTCATGTAGCAAAGGCGGATACGATGGGTGTGTTGAAACGGATTTTGTGGCAGCCTCCGGGAATACTCAATTGGCTGCTGGAGCAGTCGTTTACACTCGATATGTTTCTCTCCAAATTTATCGAGTTACCTTTCGGGACATCTCTCATCGTTTCCGCACGAAAAGCAGTATAATTGGCTTTATAGCTGCATGAATGTACTTATCCTCAATTGGAAAGATATCAGAAACCCCGATGTCGGGGGAGCTGAGATCATACTGTACGAATTATCTAAGCGTTTGGTACGTGACGGGCATTCCGTTACCTGGTTTTGTCGGACATGTAAGGGAGCGAAATCCCAAGAGACTATCGATGGCATTCGGATAATTCGCCGTGGAAATAGATTTACCGTCTATTGGGAGGCATACTTGTATTATCGTAAGCTTATAGTGAAGCCGGATAAAGTATTGGACTGTGTGAATACTATTTGCTGGCAAACTCCGCTTTATGTTCCCAAAGAAAAACGCATTGCGTACGTAAATCAGTTGGCAAAAGAGGTCTTTTTCTATGAATTGCCACCGGTTTTGTCGCATATCGCTTATTTTTTGGAGCCTTTGGAATATCTCACGTACCGAGATACAACGTTCCTCTGTTATTCCGAGAGTGTGAAAAAAGATATTACTACGTTCGGTATCCCGGAAAAAAATATATCGACATTTCCGATTGGCATAGATCACGATAGATACAAATCAGGTAAGAAATCCAAAGACCCGCTGTTTCTCTTTGTGGCGCGGCTTACTTCTATGAAACGACCTGATCTGTGTATTGAGGCGATGCGTATTGTCACACGGAAATATCCCAAGGCGAAACTTGCTATCGTAGGATATGGCCCTATGGAGGACGCACTGGAACATATGATTAGTGACTATAAACTTGGGGAGAATGTTATGCTTGTAAATAAGAATCACTTGTTTTTTGATACCAATCCCAAAGATCAGAAAGTGAAGCTTATGCAGCAGGCATGGGCACTCCTTCTTCCGTCCGTCAAAGAAGGCTGGGGCATGGTCGTTACGGAGGCAGCAGCCTGCGGTACAGCGAGTATCGTAACGGATGTTACAGGACTCCGGGATTCTGTAAAAGCTGAACAAACCGGAATTGTACTCGGACCAACCCCCTCAGTGGCTGATTTATCAGCAGCGATAATCCGCTTGATTACTGATAAGGCAAGGCAGGAAAATATGGGGAAGAACGCAAGCGTATTTAGTGATCGTTTTAGTTGGGAACGTTCATATGAATCATTTTTAACATTAATCAGTAGGGATACGCAGTGATATAATAATACTATGAAACGCGGCATTGTCAGCATCGTTATCCCTACAAAAAATTCTACTGCTTTTTTAGAGAATACGTTAAAAAGTATAAAAGCACAGTCATATCCGTATATAGAAACCATTGTTGTCGACGGAAACTCCACAGATAATACTGTTCTACTCGCTAAAAAATATAATGCCACAATCATGATCTATGCCCCAAAGGTACAGAAAGGTATATTTGATGCGCCTCATAAACGTAATTACGGTATGGCACGGGGAAAAGGGGAATATGTGTATTGGTTGGATGCCGACATGGAATTACCCAAAAATTTAATTAAGGAAGCGGTCGCGCTGACAAAAAAAGGATACGACGGCATTATTTTTTCAGAAGATTCTTTTGGCGAAGGAATATGGGCAAATGCGAAGCAGTTGGAACGGCGGTGTTATTGGGGCGATTTGACCGTTGAAAGCCCGAGATTTTTCACCAAAAAAGCGTGGGATGATATCGGCGGGTTTGACCTTTCATTGGGGGCCGGGGGCGACGATATAGATCTTACCCAAAAATTAATGGAAAAAGGATATAAAATTCAATGGACAGAGAATATTATCCGCCATAACGAAGGGAAACTCTCCATTACAAAATTATTTAAGAAGAGGTTCATGTATGGGAGGGAGATGGTCAATTACCTGAAAAAACGGCCTAAATCATGGATAGCCAGTTATAATCCGATAAAATTTGCCTATTTCCGTCATTGGAAGCTCCTTCTTGCCCACCCCGTGAATACCGTATTGTTTATTGTGATGAGGCTTATTGAGTATACAGGAGGCTTTTCCGGTCTTATATATTCCTATATAACGAAATAACTGCATTCCGGATATGCTGCTTTTTTTGCATGTGTCGATGCGTTATGATTACTCATTATTGACGAAAGGGGAATTATTGTATGAAGAAATTAAAAAATCAGAAGCTTAGCGGCGTTAATGTGGATTTGTTGCATTGGTCTGAAAAAGAATACGACAAGCTCCACAAGGGGAAAGGGTTTTATGAGGAGAGGGAATATTACGAGGTGCTCGCCACACTTCTCAAAGGAAAAAAGGCAATAGATATCGGTTGCGGTGAGGGCTATGTCGAGCACTTTGCGCCGGAAATAACCGCAGTAGATTTTTCTTCTGAGGCTCTCAAGCGTGCAAAAAAGAATGGAGCAAAACATCTGGTTAAAGCTCCTGCCGAAGCGTTGCCGTTTGGCGATAATACGTTTGAAGTCGCACTATCCGCCGGAACCCTCGAGCATCTCGTAAACCAACAAAAAGCCATAGAGGAAATGGGTAGAGTGGCAAAGGTTCAGATTATTATCGCTCATGCAAAGCTTCCGTGGCTATATGAGATGGCTCATAAGCTCATCAACTTGGCCTACGGATGGAAACAGGACCAGCCGCTTGAGCGGCCGCTGTCGCTTTCTGAGATTAACGCAATGCTTTCCCGCGCTGGTCTGAAAGTAATTTTTCAGGGCATATTTAATTATGTCGATCTCCGATGGTTATGGAAAGGTTTGCCGTATGGCCTCCTTAAGATTCCGTCGCATTATTTTATTGTTTCGATAAAGTCCGAGGCATCAGGGCGAAGATTTTTGAAGGAAGAGAGCGGCTGGAAGATATGAAGTATCTTCACTTGGTTCAATGGAGTCCCCGCGAGAGTTTCGGCGGGTATGAAACCATTGTGCGCGAGACCGCATTGACCCAGCAGAAACGGCATAGCACCGTGTATGTAGTAGGCAGGAGAGTCGGACGTAACAGAAGCATTGATTCTGTATCAGTATCAGGAGTTACCTACGTAGAAGTGAGCCACCCGATGAGGCGCCGTCCGAGCAGCTTGGATGTGGGAATAATTGGAATCGTGATGCTATTTGTGGAAATATTCGTTTCGCTTTGGTTACTGACGCCGGTTGTTTGGCGCATTATCCGAAGAGAACGGATAGACGCGGTGATTTTCTACGGCATACATCTTATGCTCATGGGTCCGATAGTCCGTCTTGGGGGCACTCTGGCGTTGTTGGGGCTTGAGGTGTTGCAAAAAAATCAGGAAGTGGGACGCATGTCCTTTCTCTACTGGTTTAGAAGGTTGAAATATGCGTGTTTTAACGGAATTTTTACCTACACGTATTATTTTTATCTGGATAATCGAAAGTATAACAATATAGCCTTGCTCAAAACGTACGCACCCCGAATTCCTGTGGCGTATATCCCTTGGGGTATTGATGTTAAGGCTACGAGTTCCGTAAAAAGCGACCAGTCCCTTGTGTCCTGGAAAAAGAAAACATCATCCGTTATCATTCTCTGTCCAAGAAGGTTGGTAGAGGAAAAGGGCGTCCGTTATCTGCTGGAAGCAGTGCCTATGATACGAAAAAAAATCCCCGGTGCATATGTTGTTTTTGCCGGAGACGGAATTTTACGCCGCGAGATGGAAAATCGGGCGAAAGAACTCGGGGTAGCCTCGTGTGTCAGGTTTACCGGGTTCATGAGCCATGAAAAAACACTGCAAATGATGAAGGCGTCGGATATGATTGTGGTGCCTTCTTCTGGCGAAGAATCGTTCGGTATGGTATTTTTAGAAGCATACGCATTAGGTGTACCGATCGTCTCAACATGGTTCGGAGGAATACCAAATGTAGTTGAGCAGCATAAAACAGGGTTGCTTGTGGCTGTAAAGCGACCGGACGAATTAGCAGATTCGGTGATACGTATTGTCAAAAATATGCGTGAAAGAGAGCAGTATATAGCAGCAGGAAAAGAATTGGTAAGCGCTAAATTTACCATCGAAAAAACGACCGATACCATAGACAGATTTGTACGTACTTTGCAGAAAGCCTAATTTATGATTTCACTTATCAAATCTACATTTTATAACGAAAAGAAAACGAAGCAGCAATTATGTAAATTTATCAGCAGCGCCGATAAATTAAGCATCGGAAAACAATGCAGAATTTTTGAACAAAAATTCGCGGCATACCAGGATCGGGCGCATTGTCTGTTCGTCAATAGCGGCAGCTCCGCTAATCTTGCGTTAATACAGGCTTTATTGAACCTAGGGAGGATAAAAAAAGGTGATGCAATTGGATTTTCCGCTTTGACGTGGTCCACCAACGTTATGCCGCTTATTCAATTGGGACTCACCCCCGTTCCGGTTGATATAGAACTTGATACATTGAACGTGTCGTCCCACACGCTGGAAGAAGCACTGGCGCGACAACCGATCAAGCTTTTATTTCTGACAAATTTATTAGGTTTTTGCGATGATATCGATGTCATATCCGATATTTGTCGAAAGCGGAATATACAACTGATAGAAGACAATTGTGAGTCGTTGGGTACGGTTTACAAAGGCAAAAAATTAGGAAATTGGGGATTAGCTAGCACCTTTTCGTTTTATGTAGGGCACCACATGTCAACGATTGAGGGAGGCGCAGTCGTTACTGACGATAACGATCTTATCACCATGCTGCATCTGGTCCGGGCACACGGGTGGGATAGGAATCTGACCGAAGACAAGCAGCTGTTTTTGCGTGTCAAGCATAACGTCAACTCAACATTTTATTCCCGGTATACATTTTATGATCTCGGATATAATTTCAGAACGACGGAGATCCAGGGCTTTTTGGGGAATAACCAGCTTCAGTATCTTCCAGATATTATCCGTAAGAGGGAGCGCAACTTTTTTTATATGGCAAAGCCGATTTATGCACGCGATGATCTTTATTTTCCGATACGGTACGATCATATAGAGACCGTGTCTAATTTCGCCGTTCCGATTATTTGCCGTTCACAGAAGATACGCGATGCGTTGGTCAAAGCATGCGATCGTAATATCGAAATCAGGCCTGTGGTAGGCGGAGACATGACGAAACAGCCATTTTTCAGTAAATATCAAAAAACTTCTAAAAAGTCATTCACGCAAAATGCTGAACTGGTGCATACGCAGGGGTTATATTTCGGAAATAACCCCGATCTGACAGTGAAAGAAATGAAAACGATTATCGATATATTTACTACATTGAGGGTTTAAATTATGGATACGTTTTGGACTGGTAAAAAAGTATTGGTAACCGGTGGAACGGGTTTTATCGGTAGCCATGTGGTAGAAAAACTGGTTGACAGAAAGGCAGTGGTAACCGTATTGGATCGAATGAGGAATGGTATTATAAAAAATATTAGCAATCTTAAAGATACGGCGAAATTCGTCCCGGGGGACTGTACGGACCTGGAAACGTCAAGAAAAGTCGTTGCAGGTCAGGAGATCGTAATGAATCTTGCTGCCCACGTAGGAGGCATAGCCTACAACCAAGACCATCAGGCGTCATTGCTGAGGGATAATATGCTCATTGCATCGACTATGCTGGAGGCGGCCCGTCTTGAGCATACTGAAAGATTTCTGGTTGTTTCCTCCGCATGTGTCTATCCGCATGACGCAAAAATTCCCACAGCGGAAACCGAAGGATTTCGTGGGGAGCCTGAGCCGACAAACGGAGGGTATGGATGGGGCAAGCGCATGGCAGAAAAACTCGGTATGTACTATGCACATCAGTATGGGATGAAAATCGGAATTGTGCGCCCATACAACGCATACGGACCGCGCGATCACTTTGATCCGAAGACGTCACATGTGATCCCCGCCCTTATTAAGCGTGTTTTCGATGGTGAAAATCCGGTAGTCGTATGGGGCAGCGGAAAGCAATCGCGGGCGTTTCTTTATGTCGAAGATCTGGCGGAGGGTATGATTGCAGCTATAGAAAAATATCCTGTTCCTGATCCGGTGAATTTGGGAACTGACGAAGAAATAACTGTTGCTGATCTTATACAGTCGATTATCAAAATATCCGGTATGAATTCTTCCTATACGCTAGATACTACCAAGCCTGATGGCAGTCCGCGTCGAAACAGCGACAACACGAAAGCGAAAGAAAAAATTGGATTTATAGCTCCTACCCGATTACTCGAGGGTCTCAAGAAGACTGTTGACTGGTATAAAAACAATGAAGGTAAATAACCGCTATTCGGGCTCGCGAATTGTCATCGTTAGTCATATTTACACCACAGGCCCCTCACATATGTTGGAGTGTTACCTGCGAAATAAAGGTGCCGAGGTATTGTTTTTAGGACACCCATTTCATTTTGCACCGGAACCCCGTTCTCACTATCGCTGGTCCCAGAGCGGCAAGACCGGAGAAAATCATTATGTTAATTTATTTTTTCGAAATGATGTTATAAACGTAATAAAAGACAGTCTACTGACGTTATGGTGTGTGATGAAGAGCGGAAAATTCGATGCATACGTCGGTATCGACGGAGTCAATGCTGTTATGGGTGTGCTGCTAAAAAAATTGGGAATTGTTCGGCGGGTAATTTATTACACTATCGATTTTGTCCCGAAGAGATTTTCATTTGCTCCTCTTAATGCGCTTTATCTCTGGCTAGACCGCGTAGCTGTCTCTGGCAGCGACATTGTTTGGAATCTCTCAGGCAGGATGACACAGGAGCGGGAAAAATACGGATTGTCCAAAGCATATCGAAGTAAGCAGCATGTTGTGCCAATGGGAACCGAAGGGTTTCAGAAAAAGGGCAGCCGGGATACCTATCGGAAAAACAGCATCGCGCACATGGGGCATCTCGTTCCTGTGCATGGCGTGTCGCTTCTCATTCAAGCGTTGCCTGAAATTGTGAAAAAAGTGCCGTCTGCACATCTCGAAATTCTTGGAGGCGGCCCTGAAGAGGACGATCTGAAACGTTTGGCGAGCCAGATGAATGTAGCTAGATACATAACTTTTCACGGATATATAAAAAGCCATGATGAATTGCTTACGATGTTATCCGAATGCGCAGTAGGTGTCGCTCCCTATGTTGACAGCGCTGATAGCTTCATCAGGAATTCGGATCCGGGCAAAGTAAAGGCTTATTTGGATGCCGGATTGCCTGTAATTGTTACCAAAGTTCCCGATGTTTGGCGGGAACTCGAGAAGTATAAGGCAGGTGTCGGTATTGAGTACGATATTCATGCTCTTTCTGATGCGGTGATATGGATTTTGTCCGATGAAAAAAGGCTATCAACATACAGGGAAGGAGCTAATGTTATGTCTCGTAAATACCGATGGGAAAATATTTATACAAAGGCGCTGAGTTTTATTGACTTGGGCAGCAGGATGCCATAGTATAATCAATATCTTTTAATACGCTATACATGAAAAAAGCAAGCAAAAATATCAAGACTGCGTTAGTATGCGGAGCCGGAGGATTTATCGGCGGACACCTCGTGAAGCGCCTCAAGAAAGAAGGCTATTGGGTGAGGGGGGCAGATATCAAGCGGCATGAATACAGCAAAAGTCAGGCAGACGAGTTTTTGGTAGGGGACCTTCGTGATCAGAATTTTTGCAAAAAAGTGTTTAACCGTCCGCTTGATGAGGTCTACCAGCTTGCGGCAGATATGGGAGGAGCAGGGTATATTTTTACCGGCGATCATGATGCCGACGTGATGCACAATTCTGCACAAATAAATCTCAACGTTTTGCATTTTGGGAGACTCGCAAAAATTAAAAAGATATTTTTTTCTTCCTCAGCATGTATTTATCCTGAACGGAACCAGATGGATGCCAGTAAGCCGAATTGTGAGGAATCATCAGCCTACCCTGCGGCCCCCGACAGCGAGTACGGATGGGAAAAGATTTTCAGCGAACGGCTATATCAGGCGTTTCGGAGAAATTACGATATGGAGGTGCATATTGCGCGTTTTCATAATATTTTTGGCCCTGAAGGAAGCTGGAATAACGGCAAAGAAAAGTCTCCTGCAGCCATCTGCCGCAAAGTAGCTCAGGCCCAAAACGGGGGCACTATAGAAATGTGGGGGGATGGCAAACAGACGCGTTCTTACCTTTACATAGATGAGTGTCTTGAGGGTGTCCGGAGACTGATGAATAGCAAATTTTCCGGACCGGTCAACATAGGGTCGGAAGAGATGGTAAGTATCAATAAGCTCGCCGAAATGGCAATGCAGATAGCAGGAAAAAAACTGAATATTAAGCATATCAAAGGACCCTTGGGAGTACGCGGAAGATCCTCAGATAATAGATTAATCAGAAAACAGTTAGATTGGGAACCGACGAGCAAGTTGTTAGACGGCCTCACCAAAACGTATACATGGATAGACGAACAGGTCAAACATCATCGCAAGGACAAATAATACAACTATGCAGACAAACTTAGTTATCGGTTCCGAGGGATTTATCGGCACGCCCTTTTGCCGTTTCCTCGAAGGAAAAGGAGAAAAAGTTATCCGTTTTGATATCAGACGGGACAAAGAAGAAGATGCCCGATTTGTAAAGCTTCCGTTTTCGAACGTCGATAAAGTATATTTTCTCGCATGGGACGTAGGCGGGAGCAAATACCTCTACGAGCCCAAACTTCAAAAAAACCAGCTTGATTGGAATCTTTCGCTCATGAAAAACGTATTTGACCAGCTGGAGAAAGCCAAAAAACCGTTCGTTTTTATTTCGAGCCAGTTATCTGAAGAAGTCGATACGGTATATGGGGTAACGAAACGGTTGGGTGAGGTGTGGACCGATCTTTTAGGAGGCAAATGCGTACGTGTATGGAATGCCTATGGATATATGGAGGGGCAGGATGTGAAGAGTCACGTGATTTCTGACTTTATCTATCAGGCGCTCAAAACTAAAAAAATTACGATGATGACCAATGGCACTGAATGGCGTCAGTTTACCCATATTACCGATTTATCCAATGCTTTTTATATGGCACTCAATTCCAATGGACTACGGAAAATCGTATATGACGCGAGCAGTTACGAATGGGTCCAGATTATTGACATGGCCAACATGATTGCCGAGTTTACCGGAGCCACAGTTGTCCCGGGCACCAAAATCGGTCATGACCCAATTGCCTCGCCAAACAGAGGACGAATTCCCGGATGGTTGCCGACTATCGAGCTTCGGGACGGGATCCACGCGATGGTTGAAGAGGCTAAGCTCCGGATAAAGAATGAAAAACGCTAACCTCGGCTTCAACAAAGACACTTCCGTTTTGTTTGCAACTTTCTCACTATGGGCAAACGGGAAACGCATGCCAACAAACGGTAGTGTGGAACCGCTTCGGGATTTTTTAGTTCCCAAAATAAAGAAATTAGTCCTGATTGACCAGTTGGTTCCCGGTGGAGAAGATGTTGCCTATAAAATTGAGGTATACACCAACGGAAACATGAAGTGTGATACGCCCGATCCGTCATGGTGGTATGCCTGGTTTCGCCCCTGGCTTACATGGACAAACCGTAACGGAACGCAAATATCATTTAAAATCCGCGATTTTCTTTCTGTTGTCGATTGGCCCTTCCGTACGAACACTACCTATGATTACCTTATCGGTTTGGAAAGTATAAACGCGCTTGCCGGTATCCTGCTTCGTCACTTCGGAAAAGTACGAAAAGTGGTATATTACGTTTCCGACTATTCTCCTGCAAGGTATCCCAATAAGCTGTTTAATGCCTTATATTTGGCACTTGATCGCTATTGTGCGAGGCATGCGGATTACATTTGGGATGTGTCCGATGCAATGCAGAAAGCGCGTATTGCGGCAGGGCTAGATCCTCAAACATCAGCACCGGTTATCCATGTTGCAAATGGGTTATTTCCCGATCAGATAATCCCTGGTCATCCGAAGCAAAATAATATCCACGCATTGGCATACATGGGGACGGTTGGACCCGAAAATGGGCCAGATGTGGCTATAGAAGCGCTGGCTATTGTACGAAAAAAATATTCAGACGCGGTGTTGCACATGATCGGGGGTAAACCTTCTGATTTTGCATGGCTTCTTCCGATAATTAAAAAGTTAGACTTGGAGCGCGTAGTGATTCACCATGGGTTTGTACCTAAGGCGGCGGATATGGCAAAAATTATGAATGCATGTTCGATAGGCCTTGCACCATACAGAGCTATATCTGGTTCGCCCAGATACTACGGTGACGCAGGGAAAATACGTGCGTATGCAGGGGCTGGGTTGCCAATTATATGTTCTTCTGTCCCACCGTTGGGAAAGGAAGCTGCCGAACAGGGAGCGGCTATCGTTACCAACGACGATGCCCAGAGCATCGCAAAAATGGTAATGCAACTATTTTCTGATTCAGAATACTATACATCCTTACAGGAAAATGCGCGAAAGTTTGCAAAAAATAATACCTGGGAAAATCAATTTATGTCAGCATTCACACGCATGAAATAGGCATAGAGTATCTGCATAAGCGCAATCTTGCGTTTACGGTGAATACCCTATAAGATAAATCGTTATACATGATGAAATCATTGTTGCCCTATTTTTATAATCTTACATATTTCAAAGTATTGGAATGGAATTTACGGGACTGCCGTAATGTTTTAGATGTTGGTTGCGGAAGCGATTCACCGATAGGACATATCCCACATACATTTATTTCCGAAGGAATTGACGCATACAAAAAATCAATCGATAAAAGTAAAAAGAAGAAATTGCATGATCATTACCGGATAGGCAATATAATGAAGCTAAATTCATTTTATAAAAGGAAAAGTTTCGATGCGGTTGTTTGTCTGGATGTTATTGAACATCTTAAGCCTAAAGATACTGTGAAACTGATTCATCTCATGGAGAGTATTGCGATAAAAAAAGTAATCCTTCTTACCCCAAACGGTTTTTATCATCAACATGCACTTGAAGGAAATATATATCAGGTGCATCAATCAGGTTGGAAAGCTGGTGATCTAGCAGATTTAGGATATAAAGTTTTCGGTTTGCGGGGATTGCAATTGTTGCGTGATGATCACGCGTCAATAAAGTATCGCCCATGGATTTTTTGGGGATTTTGCTCATTTATTTCGGAAATTATTTTTTACCCATTCCCCGGCTTCTGTTTTGATTTATTTGCGGTGAAAAACATGCGTTAATATGATGCGATTGCAGTCATTTCGAAAAATAATATTTGACATAGTTGTTATTGCGTTTATTTCGCTTATTCCGCTATTTTGGTTTCCGAATGGGTACATTGTAACTGGTCATGATGCAGGATATCCCATAAACATCCAGGAAACATTTCGCAATAGACTATTTACTTGGAACAGCCAGCAAAATTTTGGAATTGACAATACCCCCAATGTCGGTGCTGTTCCAATTCATGCCATTGAGGCAGTGTTTTATGTCATGGGAGCGTCACCTGCCCAAGCACAGCAATTTTCTTTTATGTTTTGGCTTTTTCTCATGATGGCTTCGATGTATACGCTAGCTTATTCGTTTCAACGGGACATTCCATATCGATTTTTTCCTCTTATCGCTTCTGTATTGTATGTTGTAAATTTTTTTCTCCTTGCACTGTGGCGCTATGGTGCTGCGACAACATTTTCCGCCTACTGCGCCCTCCCGATAATACTCGCTCTCGTTATTGCTGCGCTTCAAAATAGAATTCCGGTACTAAAAGCCGGTATAGCTATTTCATTTGCTGCCATGGTCTTTAACGGTGGAGGAGGGTTGAGTCTCCCGCTGTTCGGAGCATTACTTATCAGTGTTCTGAGTGCCATAGTGTATTTTGCCGCCTTAGAGGGGAAAAACGGGTGGAAAGTCATAGTTTGGAAAACCATGTATCTTGGTCTCTGTATCATAATACTGTCGGCGATACTTAACGCCTACTGGCTATTCCCGTTCATTCATTACGCAACATCCAACTTTGCCCGCGGTCTCGAAGCAAACGGCGGAGCAGCGGGGGTTTTGGCATGGACAGATTCCGTGAGCAAATACACGAGTTTGATAAACCTATTCCGTTTACAGGGAATTCCTGAGTGGTACGATAACGCAGTTCACCCGTTTTCCAATGCGTATTTAACAAACCCGCTGTTAATCGGCGCCAGCTTTCTCTTTGCCCCTCTTGCCTACGCGTCGTTGTTATTCGCAAATGAAATCCGCCAAAAACAACTGATACTTTATTTTGTGCTGTTGTCCCTGATTGCCGCATTTTTTTCTGCAGGTACGCATGCTCCCACGGGATGGTTATTTGCACAATTTATGCTTCATGTGCCCGGATTTGTCATTTTCCGCTCAGCACAATATAAATTTGTGCCTGCACTCTATTTATCGTTTGCGATTCTTATTTCTTTTTCCCTAAATTATCTTATTTATAAAACCCCAGTATGGGAAAAATTTAAAGCAATATCTCCTCGATTATTACGCACATCTGCGGTTTTTATATGCATCCTTGTTGTACTTGGGTACCATTGGCCGTATTTTCGGACGGAATTTTTTCAATACAGTCCTCCCTTAACGACGCTTTTAAAAGTTCCTGACTACGTACTTGCATATGACGAGTGGATCGACGATCACTTGGACGACGATAAGAGAACATTAATTTTGCCCCTTTACAATTCTTCATGGAAAGCGGCAGTATATTCGTGGAAATATTTCAGTTTGTACAGCCTGTTTAATATTATCCGACCGAAACCGTTTCTGGAGCATTCGCAAATGCTTAGCGGAAGCCAGCTTGCTTTGATGGAACGCTTTTCTCATGAGATTCTTCATCAAGGCCCCCTGGCGCGACAGTTTGCTGAGTTCTTGGGTGTCCGTTACATATTATTGACCGGCGATGTAGATTTTTCCCTCAGAGGAATGCTTACGGAGAATCCTGCTGATTATAAAAAAGCGCTATCAAACTATCCCGTGTTGTGGACGAATGGACCATGGCAACTCTATGAGGCCCCGAGTGTTACGGACACAAAGCCGTTATATTATATAAAATCGCTGACGCAGTACATAGGTAGAGAGCCAGACATTACCGGTGTTGTGATAAACGGGGCAAATAATTTTTTTCATCAGTATGACAAATCACATCCGATGGCGGTTGCCATAAGCCGCGATATTCCTATATCAAATACGATCGAAGCATTGCTGTGCGATTCATGCGTTATGGAAACGGCTGTAAATAAAATTGAAGTGCCCCACAGCCTTATATTGCCTGGATCAATTTTTTATACGCTCAAGCAATGGAAAGAAAAACCGCTGGAGCATGAGAGCCTGCCAGAGTCCCAATTGATTATAAACAAGCTGGGCTTGTCCCTTAAGCGCGTGTCGGATATTGCTTCATTAGTCCAACTGAATAAAAGCGAACGCAGCATCATGGTAACAGCCGACACGTTGATGGCATATTGGAAATATATAGAAGAAAAAGTAACGACCGGCGAAAATTCAGAGCCCGATTATTCGCTTCTGCACAGAATCGAAGGGTATGTTTTATCGGAAAAAGAAGTCCTGTTGAAGGCATATGGCGAATCAAAAAGCGGCGGTGTCCGTCAGCGTCTTATTTCGGTCATTAACAAACTTACGCAAATTGAAGTTGCAATTGTCGGTGTCCGGAACAAAACGTCTATTCTGAAGCAGTACCGCGTGTCGCAAGTCGCTCAAAATGCTGAGTTTTTTCTGGATGCCGATTCACTTTCGAAAGATGTAAATCAATCGTATATATATCCGATGGCAATGGAGTTCAATGGTAAATCATTAGGGATTACCCCTGTGGCAGAGAATGAGCGCGTGTCGTTGGGCACGTTTGATTTGCGCGGAGTTGATCGGATAACCCTTCGTTTCCCCCAGCCTGCGAATGTATTGATAAATCGCCGCGTAGAGTCTGTCGTCGCATTCGGTACAACAAATTTCTGTATTGTCGGGGAGGCGGGAAATTTCAATAGGAATAAAAGTTATAGAATACATATGCCTGATCCCTCCGGAACTCCTGAAGGAGCTGCGATCCATGTTGTTAGAAAAAAGAACTCTGTAACAAAGGATGAGGGAACATCGATAAATTATTTTACCAATCCTGACGTCACGTTTTCTATAAACCGGACGGCAACCGTACCGCAAAATTATTATTTTTCCGGAATAGACGGGGACATCGGGGTGACAGTATATTACTGTGCCTCAACGCAGATGACACAAGCGGGCGAGAGAGAGGACATATCTCTCGAGGAGATAGCTGCGCCAAGCCTTTTTATCAGCGCCCATGAACAATATGCATCAAACGCGCGAGTGGAAAATGCATCGTATACTCGCGTAGATCAAACCAAATACTATGTAGAATCGAATCAGGAGGCATGGCCTACGATATTGGTATTTAATCAGAACTACGACCGGAAGTGGAAGCTCTACGACATACAGGGTGATAACGGCCTCAATTCCTACCTGCCGGCGATTATGGAAACATGGTTTCAAAAGCCAATTGTGGAAAGCGATCATTTTGCAGTGAACGGGTACG
This sequence comes from Patescibacteria group bacterium, assembly GCA_038062795.1. Lineage (GTDB taxonomy): Bacteria > Patescibacteriota > Microgenomatia > UBA10105 > UBA927 > UBA927. Next base: position 62,380 of record JBBTWM010000033.1, read on the forward strand.
CAAATGCCTGGTTATTGCGCAGCGAACCGTCAGGAAGGCTCGTGCTTGAATATTATCCGCAGCAGCTTCTCTACAAGGGCATCGTGGTAACAATAGCCAGTTTCGTTATACTTATAAGTGTGTATATGACAAATGGGAAGCGCGACAAACGGGAATCATTAACACAAATAGGAGCAGTATGATGGAACGTCTAAGACCGATACAACACGCGTTTGAACAAAAAATTCTCGCATACGGGCAGGCTCATGTGTTTGAGCTGGAAATATTTGCGGTAGCTATACTTGCTGTGGCCCTAATTGGGAAAATTCCGTATCTCAACATAGTTATTACAAAGCAAATTTCTTTGCTGCTGCTTATTGTTTTTGGGGCATATTTATTTCAGATAAAAAAACAGGTGTTATTAACCTTTTCATTGTTATTATTTGCGTGCGCACTTGTGTTGTCTCTTGCAGGAAAAATGGACTCAGCTGAATCTATAGGCACTATCATATATGCATTACTATGGTTTGTGGCAATGCTTTATGTTAAGGATATATGGCGGCAAATATGAACAAATATTTTTCTATACTTGCAAGAAAAGGATTTGTTGAGTGTGTTGTCGGCGCAGTATCGATAAGTGTTATGAAACTATACTCTCTCGTGCAATCTGTTTTTTTGAATACGCGCGGATACGGCATAGGATCCGGCGTTATAGTGAGTCCCACAGCAGTTTTCTTTCAAAGCAGAAGTAGAGCTATCTCGGTCGGGCGAAACACTCGAATCGGGAGAAATACGAGAATTAATGCAGGATTTGACGGAAAAATAAACATTGGCGCAAATGCACATATAGATGATGGTACGTTTATTATGGCCCAGGAGGATATACGCATAGGCAGCGATACGTGGATAGCCGGGTGTTGTTTTATTACCGACTTTAATCATTCATTTGAAAAAAGGAACATAAAAATATCAGATCAGGGATATGAAACGAAGCCGGTACGTATAGGCGCAGATGTTTGGATAGGTACGCACAGCGTCATATTACCTGGTGTCACAATAGGCGATGGGGCAGTCATTGGGGCAGGATCGATTGTGACCAAGAGTGTACCCCCATATGCGGTAGTTGCAGGAAACCCTGCGAAGATCATAAAACTAAGAAAATGAATTTCTTACGTAAGCACGCATTTGTTATATTCATTGGGTTTGTTATTGCATTCCTGTATCACAACTGGTTTTCCAAAGGGTTATTGACTGCTCCTGATTTTTCCTATATATCCCCGTTGCAACTGCATGATCTGAAAGATCTTCCGTTTGCTTGGTCGAGCATGTTTGGTTCAGGACTCGGGGGATCGACCTTTAATATTCTGAATTTAGAAACGTACTTACATCTTGGTGTTCAATTGGTAGTTTTTCTGATGCATATACCATGGAACGCAGCATATCGAATTCTTTTCTTTTGGCCGTTTCTTCTCATTGGCTCCGTTTCATCATTTTATTTCTGCCATGAAATATTGAAGCACAAGGCTATTTCCGCATTGGGAATGCTTATCTACATGACGAACACCTACGTACTGATGCTGGCGGGTGGTGGGCAGGTAGGGCTAATGATGGCCTATGCGTTCGCTCCATTAGTACTAGCGAGTTTTATAAAGAGGAATACGGTGTTATTTATTTTTTCGACTGCAATGCTTTTGTTGTTTGATTTGCGATTCAGCTTTCTTATCGCCGGAGTGATAATGTTATATTCGTTATTTATTATTCCGAGGAGAGAATGGGCCTCTCTCATGTTGTGGTGTATAGTTCCGCTGCTTATTGTTATCGGAATTCATAGCTTTTGGATTATTCCTACGGTATTTGGCGGCGGGTTGGCTTTGCCGGAGGGATATGGAAGTTCCGATTGGCTCAAATTTTTAAGCTGGGCGGAATTTTCAAAATCCCTTTCATTGCTTCACCCGAATTGGCCGGAAAATATATTTGGTAAAACCTATTTTTTTCAGCCGGAGTTTATAGGGATTCCGATTGTCGCGTTTAGCTCGTTTTTGTTTATACGATCTCCAAAACAGAAAACGACCCGTCAGCATATCTTATTCTTTTCTCTATTAAGTTTAGTTGGTATATTTTTTTCGAAAGGGATTAACCCGCCTTTTGGTGGTGTGAATGAATGGTTTTTTTTGCACGCGCCTTTTTTTAATGGATTTCGGGATCCCACCAAGTTTTATTTGATAACTATTATTTCTTATAGCGTCCTTATCCCGTTTGCACTTTTAAATATTTCGGATTTATTAAAGGTGAAACTTCTAAAATACAGGAACATTATGTCACCCGTAACGTTGGTAATATTTTTAGGGCTATGGTTGGTAACGATACGTGCACTTGTCGTTGGAGATGTCGGCGGAACGTTCGGAAAATTAACCGTTCCAACGGCATATGATGATTTTGGTAAATTCGTTTATTCCAATAATTCCTTCGGACGGACATTGGTCGTTCCATGGAAAAACAGATTTGTATTTCAGTCGGAAAATCATCCCGTGGTGAATGCGAGGGATGTATTTCAGACGACAGATATAGAGCGCATTGCTGCATTGTTTCGTGAACCGTCGACAGAAATGAAATTAAGGCAACTCGCGGTTAAATATGTCGTTGTACCGGATGATTTCACTAATGAGATTTTTCTAAATGACAGATCCCCTGATCCCGAGTTGCGGTCGCGCGTCGTAGGCATATTAGATAAGCTGCCTTATCTGGACAAAATAAAGAGATTTGACGGATTAGATTATTATGAATTTACAAAGTTTACCGGCCATTTTTTTACTATATTACCCAATCTGGATGCCGCGGTGTATGTACATCGTAAAATAAGTCCTGTGACATATTCGGTTGATGTCACGTTGTCTCAACGACCTGTCGATGTCATATTTTCTGAAGCGTATGATCCTACTTGGGAGCTTTGGGATGGAGAAAAAATAGTTCACCCTCATAAAACGCCGGATGGAGTTATGGCATTCTCCATAGACTCGGATATAACCGGACAGCTTACTGTTCATAATACGAATCAGAGGTGGGTCGACTTAGGATATACGACGACATTGGTTGTGCTGATACTGATCATCTTGTTGGGGTATGTCCTATTGTGCAGGAGGTACCGTCTAGGATTTAAGATACATGCGGTGTTGCTGACTGTTGGAGTCAGTCTATATTTTATTTTCGTACAGAAAGATACGTCTCTCCATGCGTTATACGACAAGGATATTCTGTGGTCAACCGAGTGGCGACATTTATACAATCCAATTCTAGACAAATCGCTTATGGTGTCCCGTTATGGAGGCGCTGAAATAAGATTTCGCGTTCGTAATAGCAAGGAAATAGTGATACAAGCAGCGAGCTCCAACGATGAGGCGCATATACAGGGCATTGATGTGACAATAGACGGAAAAACCACAACGCTGGAAACTCCAATCTACGATGCCAGGATGACTGTCGGTACGGCAGACTCTTTAAAGAAGCCGGTCGATGTAGTTATAAGGCATTGGTGCGCTGGGACAATGGGACCGTGTGACTTGGCTATTACAGATATCCAGATCGATAAAGGAGCTTCTATTGAACCATCTGGACAGCATCAGAAAAAAATATTGGCTGTGTTAGGGGACTCGATCTCAGTTTCGTTTGGTAATCTGAATTATACTTATGCTCTTGTGGAAAAGCTTGGATATCGTTTGCATAACGCATCTATTTTTGGATCGACTATCGTTGAGGCGCAAGGTTGGGACTGGAGTATGAGCCGCTATCGCAAGGATATTATCGCCTACAAGCCTGATGTGTTGCTTATATTTTTGGGAACGAACGATTTATTGCACGATAAACAGATTTTCCGCAATAATTATAATTCGATGCTCGGTGAGATCAAGGAGAAAAGTCCGAACACAAAAATTATTTCTTTTGGGTTATTACGAAGAAAAGACTTTACTTGGTTCCAAGTCACCAACGTTAGCAGAATAATTGCGTCTATTGCCGAAGAGAATAACGTCCAGTATGTTGATCCGTATAATTGGTTAGATGAAAATGACCTGCAGGACGTAGTGCATCCTTCTCCAAAGAGTCAACAAAAATTAGCCGATAGAATGTACGAGGCATTGTCTCAGGTTGTCGCTAATTGACTTAGATGTCAAAGGCATTTCACAGTTTTTTATAGAAATAATGAACATGAGTAAGGTAACTGGTAAAAAGACTTCTCGGTATTTTCTATTTCTTTTATTTCTGTTGTTTGCAGTATTCCTTGCCGTAGTATTCCGGCTTTATCAGCGGATAGGCGTTTTTGGGTGCGGCGATGAGTGTATCAATTACACGGCTGGCTACTTTATCCTCCTGGGCAAATCGCTTTACAGTCAAATATTTTTTAATCACCAACCGACATTGGCGTTTATAAGCACTTTCATACAATGGGTGTCACAGCCGAAGGATCTCTATCATCTCGTGCTCTACCACAGGGTATTTATGATTTTATACTCGTTTGGTATGGCGGTGTTTCTGATTTGGCGTTTTCGGCTGCGCGCCATGTTATTTTTACTTCTTTATGAAGGGACGAAATACTACATGTACGGATATCAATTTATCGGGGAGGCGCTTATCGTTTACCCGCTTGTATATCTTATCGGAGTATTGTGGGAATCCTTCGAATTTAAACGAGTATCCCGAGTAGATATTTTTCTTACGGCAATCTTCACGAGTTTAGTGATTTGGACACGGGAGCCGTATGTGCCGGTAGCGGTAGTACTCGGCGGTATGCTTCTTTGGCGGGAGAAATCAAATCGGTATGCCCGCTGGGCAAGCGTTCTTATTATTTTCCTTTTGCTCGCGCCCTTTATCGTCATCCCTTTTGGGGAATACGTGTATCAGGTTATTGTCATTAACATCCCGGCGGCTAGCTCTGTGGTCGGTGGAGGGAATAGGATTTCATCTATATTGTATTCGCTGCTCTATCCTATATTGTTGTTTTTCCATGGTAAATGGAGCTATTTGAGGTTGATAGAAATTGGTATCGCTTCATTTTTTTGGGTTAGTCTGGTTATTTGGTGGCGGGGAACCAAAAAATATACTCCGATAGGCATTTTGCTTCTTATCCTGGGACTTGCGGGTATTAGGACGGTAGCACCGGGAACCATGTACTTTGAAGCGTTTCACATGCTCCCGTGGTATGCATTATTTGTCATGGTTACCGTATTGATCATGACCTCAATAAAAGAAAAAAAGATTCAGAGCATATTAGTTGGTGCGTTTGTTATTTTTTTCTGTTGGGCATTTGCCTCGCCACAGTCATTTATATGGGAAAATGTGGATACGCGAGGCGAATTTGCGAGCCAATATTCCCAATATACCCAGTATTCTCAGGCGATACAAATAGCCATAAAGCCTTCTCAGACTCTATTTTTGGATGTGTGGGACGACATTATCTATTGGGAGGCCAAACGCACCTCTTCATACCCGTTAAGTATCTATATACCGGCGGAAAGTTCGATACCCAGGTATCAGGAAATGCGCAGTGCTATGTTTCTCGAGTCACCTCCTGATGCGTATTACAGTTGTCCCGTTGCACAAACGCTCACGAACAGTCCTCCGCAGGTTGTGAAGCAGGATTATGTGCAGCTTTCCAGCATTGGTAAACCCAGCTGCTTGTATATCAAGAAGGTGATAGCAAAAGCGCTCACCCCGGATCAGTGGCAGCGACTTCATGATCTGGGATTTTCTCAACTGTAGCGAATTGCTATGGTACAATATCCGTATGATGAAAGGCACAGTGGTCGTGACCGGGGGAGCTGGATTTATCGGTAGTCATCTGGTCGATGCACTGCTTGCCAGGGGTCACAAAGTATACGCGCTTGATAATCTCATTACCGGAAACGAAGAAAATCTTGCAGAGGCGAAAAAACACCCGGAGTTCACCTTCATCAAATATGACGTGATAAACGAGTTGCCCGTTTTAGGGCAAATTGATTATATCTATCATCTTGCTTCTCCTGCGTCCGTCCCAGATTATCAGAAATATCCGGAAGAGACAGCGCTTGTAAACACCGTTGGTACGAGGGCGCTCCTGAAAGTTGCCAAAGCGCACGGGGCCACGTTTCTTTTTACCTCCACCTCGGAGGTGTATGGGGATCCTAAGGAACATCCCCAGAAGGAAACGTATTGGGGAAACGTAAATCCTAATGGAGTCCGCGCATGTTATGATGAATCCAAGCGCTTCGGAGAGATGATGACTATGTTATATATGCGCACATATGGCGTCGACGTGAGGATTGCCCGGATATTTAATACGTATGGCCCCAGGATGCGTCCTACCGACGGACGGGTGATATCTAATTTTGTGAACCAGGCGCTCAAGGGAGAACCCATTACGGTATATGGAGATGGTAAGCAAACGCGCTCGTTTTGTTTCATAAGCGATATGGTTGAGGGACTTGTGAGTCTTATGGAAAAGGAATTGACGAAGGGCGAAGTGGTGAATATCGGTAATCCGGAAGAATATACCATGATCGATTTGGCTCACAAGGTGAAAAAGATGATGGGAGCTACTTCCGAAATTGTTTATACGGATTTACCATTAGATGACCCGATGCAACGAAGACCCGATATTTCAAAAGCGAAAAAATTGCTCAGCTGGGAACCCAAGGTGTCCGTAGACCAGGGACTCGAAAAAACAATTGCGTATTATAAGGCGCTGTAATGAAATGAAGCCTCAAGATATATTATTTTTTCTTGCGTTTGGAGCCCTATTGGCTATCCGAAAACCGCGTTTGTTGGTTTTTGCAGGATTGGCCTCTCTGGCGCTTGCAATCCCGCTTTTTGCGACATGGACATTTTTTACGGCTGAACGCCTCACCTGGTATGCTGCGGCGTTTTTTATGACCTTCATCATTATTTCAACTTTCCGGCCTCATCAGGTACAATAAAGGGCATGAAGATTCTGGTAACCGGAGGAGCCGGGTACATCGGCAGCCACATGACACGCATGCTGGCTGAACGCGGATATGAGCCCATAGTGCTCGATACGTTTGAATTTGGCCACAAAGAGGCACTTCCCGATGGGGTCAGAATAGTTATCGGAAATGTAGGAGACCCCATAGTAATCAAACAGGTGCTGAGTGATCATAGGGTCGATGGGGTTCTTCATTTCGCGGGGTATATACAGGTTGAGGAATCGGTACGATTGCCGATCCGGTATATGCACAATAATGTTGTCGCCCCGATCACCCTCCTTGATGGCATGCGGGAGGCTGGTGTCCGACACATTATTTTTTCTTCTACCGCCGCTGTGTACGGAAATCCGGAAACAGAGCTCATTTCGGAGAGTCACCCGAAGAATCCGGTTTCTCCGTATGGATTATCCAAATGGGCGTTTGAAGAACTCCTCAGGGTGTACGACCGGTCTTTTGGCATAAAGAGTATTGCCCTACGGTATTTCAATGCCGCCGGAGCGTCACTCGACGGAACGCATGGAGAAATGCATGCGTCAGAATCACACCTTATCCCCCTTGCGTGCGGCACGGCGCTTGGGAAACGCAAGGAATTTTTGATGTATGGCACTGACTACAAGACTCCCGATGGGTCAGCTATCAGGGACTATATTCATATTGAAGATCTGTGTGAGGCACATATTTTGGCTCTGGAAGCATTGATTGCCGGGCATAAAACCGATGTCTTTAATGTTGGAACAGGGAAAGGGGTAAGTGTGCGCGAAGTCGTGAGCGTCATACAAGAGGTTGTAGGGAGCGCATTTGCTGTACGGGAGTCGGATCGCCGCGCAGGAGATCCGGCTATACTCGTTTCCGATCCCAAACGGCTTATGGCTGAGTTCGGCTGGAAGCCGAAACATTCTGATATCCGAACGATCATACAATCCGCACTGGCGTGGCATACGAAGAATCCGGAAGGGTATGCATGAAAATAGGCATAGATATCAGCCAAATCGCCCATGAGGGTACCGGAGTTGCTACGTACGTTCGTAATATGGTGAATAGTCTCGTGCGAAAATACCCGGAGCATGAGTACGTGCTGTTTGGTGCGTCACTTCGCAAACGGCATGTTTTCTCCAATTATGCGGCGACCTTTATCAAGGAAAATTTGCCGGTTCGGTTGGTATCTATACCCATGCCTCCTACATTGCTGGATGTATTGTGGAATAGGCTGCATATAGCCCCTGTCGAATGGTTTACCGGACACCTAGATATTTTTTGGAGTAGCGATTGGACGCATCCGCCTCTCCTCCATGCCGTGGGGGTTACAACCATACATGATTTGAGTATCCTCCGGTACGCAGAGGAATCGCACAATACTGCCGAAGTGGATGTAGTTGGAGGCAGGATAACGGCAAACATTGTCGCGACACACACACGTCGCCTTATGCATGCGGCCAAGTCGTGTGCCGTATTTTTTTGTGATTCCGAAGCGACGAAGCACGATGCGCATCAGCTCCTGGGCATACCAGAGAGCAAATTAATCGTCGTCTATCCGGGGTTAGGGGAGCCGACTGTATGATACTAGCGATCGATGGGTATGAAGCAAATGCAGGAATGAGGGTCGGTATCGGCAGATACGCATATGAGCTCACGGCCCATATTGCTGACCTCCTTGAGAAACAAAAAAACGCTGCATTTGATGAAGTGAGGGTATATATTCCTGATGCAGTAGCGTCCCATATGCCGAAAGTGACCAAACGGTTCCTGTATAGGATGGTAGGTCCCAAACAGCTTTGGACATTTATCGCTCTTCCGATAGCGCTCACACTCGATTCACCGCGGGCAGATGTAGTATTTTCGCCGACGCACTATGTTCCGCGGTTTATCGGTTCACCTCGTGTTATGGCTATTATGGATGTGTCATACCTAACGTACCCTGAGTTATTCCGGCCGCAGGACTTGCATAAGTTAGTGCATTGGACAGAGTTTTCGGTGCGTCATGCCGCCAAAATCATTACAATTAGTGAGTTTTCTAAACGTGCTATAATTGAGGCATATCACGTTCCGGAGTCGGACGTTATCGTGGCCTATCCGGCATTACCGGATAGTGTTTCTCA
>JBBTWM010000034.1:0-6720 GCA_038062795.1 Patescibacteria group bacterium
AAGAATTTTTTTGTTGAAGAAATTCGGGATCTAATATGAGAATTGGTATTGATGCACGACTTATCGACGAAACTGGAGTAGGACGATACGTTCGTAATCTTATCAGTGAGGTGAGCCTTCAGGATAAAACGAACGAATACGTGGTGTTTCTTCCTCCCAAACGCTTTGCGGAATTTTTGCTTCCAAACGTGCGTTGGAGCAAAGTGTCGGCTTTTCCCCACTGGCACACATTATCTGAGCAGATGGTCATGCCAAAGCTTCTTGATGCGAGCCGCCTGGATCTTGTGCATATTCCGTATCATAACCCGCCGCTTATGTATCGAGGGCGAATGGTTATCACGATTCATGACCTTACCATTCTTCATTTCGCTACCGGCAAAGCGACGACCTTGCCACTTCCTTTGTATTATTTGAAACGACTGGCGTACTGGATTGAACTGTGGATAGGACTTCGCAAGGCTACAGGTATTATCGCCGTATCAGAGACGACAAAGAAAGAAATAGTCGATCATTTTCATATTCCGTCGGATAAAATTGCGGTCACTTATGAAGGAGTCGATACAGCGCTTGTGGACATATTCAAGAAAAGAATTATTCAGCACCCGTATTTTCTCTATGTCGGCAATGCGTATCCGCATAAAAACATCGAAACACTTCTTGAGGGATTTGCGCTATTTATACATTCTCTGGCGGCTCAACAAAAACTAAAACTTGTACTGGTGGGGAGTGATGACTTTTTTTATCGGCGGTTGAAGACGCACGTTGGTAAGTTGAGCATGACAGAATCGGTCATGTTTTTTGGTCCGGCTAATGACGCACAACTTATTTCCCTTTACCAACATGCGCGTGCATTTGTTTTTCCGTCACGCATGGAAGGGTTTGGATTACCTGCGCTCGAAGCGTTATCTTTGGGGTGCCGGGTGTGTGTATCCGATATCCCCGTCTTTCACGAAATATTAGGGGACAAGGCCACATATTTTGATCAAAATAGTGCACATGCGATTGCAAAAACGCTGGGCCACGTATGGAGCGAACGAAGGGTTACGCCGGAGGTGCTGCCTGATTTTCGGAAATTTGCCGGTACGTATTCATGGCAAAAAATGGCCCGTGAGACGTTAGATATCTATGAACGTAGCACTCGTATATGACCGTGTGAACAAATGGGGAGGCGCGGAGCGGGTATTGCTTGCGCTACACAAAATATGGCCTACTGCCCCGCTTTTTACGGCGGTATATGACAAGAAACGGGCGTCATGGGCAGATGTGTTCCGCGTGCACCCGTCTTTTTTACAGCGTATTCCGTTTGCCAAATACGCACATGAGTCCCTGTTGGGACTTACGCCGATCGCGTTCGAATCATTTACCTTTGATGAGTATGATGTCGTACTATCGGTCACGTCTGCTGAAGCAAAGAACGTCATTACCAAGCCGGACACACTCCATATTTGTTATTGTCTGACCCCTACCCGGTATTTGTGGAGCGGTTTTACCCAGTATATGAATCAGCCGGGGTTTGGGATATGGAGTTGGGGTGCTGCGATAGGGCTTCGGTCGTTAGCTCCAGTACTACGGGCTTGGGACATTGTGGCCGCCAGCAGACCGGATTATTACATTGCGATTTCCCACCGGGTAAAAAAACGCATAGAAATGTATTATCACCGCGAGGTCATCGATGTGATATATCCGCCTGTTGATACTACTCGGTTCCAAAGGAGGAGAGCCGGCAGGGGTACGAAAAAAGGGTCATATTTCCTCACCGTATCGCGGCTAGTAAGCTACAAACGGCTTGATGTGCTTATTCATGCATTTAATCATCTGGGGCTTCCGCTTATTATCATCGGTGACGGGCGGCAGAAGCGGGAGCTTTCCGGTATCGCTCAATCAAACATACAATTTATCGATCGTCATTTGACAGATTCTGAGTTGGTTCGATATTATGAGGGATGTCGTGCGTTTGTGTATGCAGCCGATGAAGACTTCGGATTGGCAGCCGCAGAAGCGCAGGCCATCGGCATACCGGTGATTGCATACCGGCAAAGCGGGGTCGCTGAAATCGTGAAGGACCATGTTTCTGGTATTTTATTTGAACACCAGACGGCGGATTCCTTGATACAGGCGGTTACATCATTTCAAGCAGAAGTATTTACGTCAGCGGCTTGCCGAAAACAAGTGGAGGATATGGATGAAAAAAGTTTTCGGAGGCGCATACGGGCGCAGGTTGTCACGCTGTACCAAAAAAATAAACATATATGAAAGCAATCATTTTTGCCGGCGGAGTAGGGACGCGGTTGTGGCCATTGTCCCGCAAGAAATCGCCCAAACAGTTCGAAAAAATCATAGGGGATAAATCGACATTGCAGTTAGCGGCACAGCGGCTGCTTCCGGATTTTACGTGGGAGGATATTTATATATCGACCGGCAAGCAGTATCTGCCGATAGTGCACGAACAACTGAGCCATCTCCCCCCGCGTCATGTTATCGGGGAACCCCAGGTGCGGGATGTGGGTCCGGCAGTCGGCCTTATGACCGCTATACTGGCTAAAGTTACCCCCAATGAGCCGATGGTTATCTTATGGAGCGATCATCTGGTACGGAAAGAAGCATTATTCCGTAAAATTCTACGCACCGCCGGCGATGTCGTACAAGCACACCAGGACAAAATAGTGTTCGTGGCGCAAAAGCCGCGGTTTGCGAGCGAAAATTTAGGGTGGATATCCTATGGCAACGAAGTTATGCAAAAAGAAGGAATTTCTTTCCATTCATTTGTGGATTTCCAGTACCGGCCGGACGCACAAACGGCAAAAAAGTATTTTAGCAGCGGGCATCACGCGTGGAACCTGGGATATTTTGTGACAACTCCGGCGTTTTTATGGAAGCAATACGAAGCATTTGCGCCGAATGTAGCAGCGGGCATTACACGTATAGCAAACGCGTGGGGAACGTCCTCATTCTCGGATACGTTAGACGAGGTATATCCGACGCTGGAAAAGATCAGCTTTGATAATGCCATATTAGAGAAGCTGGACGCTTCTGATGCGCTGGTTGTATCCGACAACATTGAATGGAGCGATATAGGAGCTTGGGAAGCGCTCAAGGAAGCGCTCGAAGAGTCAAAGGAAAAAAATGTTACGCAGGGGAAAGTCATGCTGACTGATACGTCCGATAGTTTGGTTTATAACTACAATGATAAACAGTTAGTGGTGACGATAGATATGGAAGATATACTGGTGGTAAATACCCAGGATGTATTGCTCGTGTGCCGTAAAACGTCGGTTCCCAAGGTCAAGAAACTCGTCGAATCGATGCAGGGAACCAATAATGACCACTTAACCTGAGCACTACGGACGTATGTATACTACTTTGAAACGGCTTATTGATATCGTCGGGAGTTTGGTTCTTGCCATTATTTTTCTTCCGGTAAGCTTACTTGTCGTCCTTGCCATTGTCCTGGACAGTCCGGGTCCGGTATTTGCCGATACACCACAGCGTGTCGGGAAAGGGGGCAAACTCTTTAAACTCTATAAATTCCGTTCGATGATCGTGAATGCGCATGTGAAGCTGCGCACGGATCCAAAATTGAAAAAACTGTATCAGGAATATAAACGGAACAGTTATAAGCTGCGTGTTGATCCGCGGGTGACACCAGTCGGCCGATTCATCCGCAAACACTCGCTTGATGAAATACCGCAATTTCTCAATGTGCTTAAAGGCGATATGAGTCTCGTCGGCCCCCGGCCGTATTATGCGGACGAATTGGTTGAGCAGCAACGCAAATACCCGCACACCAAGGAACTTGTACAGATCGTGTTGTATGAGCGCCCCGGTATTACCGGGTATTGGCAAGTGTCCGGCCGCAGCGAAGTGAATTTTGATAAACGCATTAAGCTGGATGCAGACTATGTACTCAAGCGGTCATTATTTCTTGATTTGTATATTTTGCTCAAAAGTCCGTGGGCGATGATATCCGGTAAGGGGGCGGTGTGATACAATATATTTTATGGTAGAGGATTTCAAGAAAATTACCGTTGATACGACACCGAATCCAACGGTGCAACCCGCCAAGAAAAAATTTTCCGCAAAATTTATTTTGATCCCTTTGGGAATGGTGGTTGGACTGGCAGCAATTATAGGTATTATGCTCCTTCCGCTCCGCGGCGTGATGGCAAAAGCCAAGGATGTTGCGGCCATAGGCAGACAAACCGCCGAGGCGCTCAAGAACCAGGATTTGGCTGCTACAAAAGACGGGTTGGCAAAAACCCGGACTTCATTTACCGAATTATCCCGTGAATACAATAAAGTGATTGCGTTCAAATATGTCCCGTTTTTAGGGGCTTACATTACTGACGGTACGCACGGGATCAAGGCCGGGCTTGCGGCCCTTGATGCAGCAGATAGGGCGATTGAAGCGCTGGAACCGAATGCTGACCTGTTGGGGTTTACCGGTAGTACCAAATTTGTCCAGGGGTCTGCCGACGAGCGCATACAGGTAGCCGTAAAAACGATGAAGGCTTTGACCCCCAAGATTACCGAAATGGCCGGATCGATAGATACGATGCGCAAGGAGCTGGATCATATAAATCCCGACCGGTATCCAACTAAAATCGGGAGTACGGTCGTCCGGGCACAGTTAGTGCAGATGAAGAATGTTATCGACAACGCCGCCAATTTATTTGTGAATGCTCAGCCACTACTTACCAATCTTCCCGCCATGTTGGGGGAGCCGGAGATGCGCCGATACCTTGTGTTATTTCAAAATGACAAGGAACTTAGAAGTACCGGAGGTTTTTTAACCGCCTACGCGCAATTCCGGGTAGAAAAAGGAAAAATGATTCTCGAAAAATCAACGGATATCTATGATCTGGATAGTGCGCTGAAGCAAAAATTTCCTGCTCCCCGGGAGATTACCACATTTCACAAAAACGTCTACAATCTGTATATCCGTGACAGCAATCTGAGTCCGGACTACAAAGTTTCCATGCAGCAGTTTCTCAAAATGTATGAAACGGCTGCCGGCCACGAAAAAATTGACGGCATTATCGCTGTTGACACCCACGTACTGGTAGAAGTGCTGAAAATATTGGGCTCTGAAACCATAGGAGGCAGGGTGTTCTCTGCTGATATCGACAAGCGTTGTGATTGTCCCAGGGCCGTATATGAGTTGGAAGATTATTCGACCCGTCCCGTCAATTACGTCCGGACGGAACGAAAAGATATCATAGGCACGCTACTGCAACAGCTGATGCAAAAAGCACTAGGAGTGAGCCCGTCGCAGTATTGGGGAAAATTGTTCCAGATGTTGCTCACGGAAGTCAACCAAAAGCATGTCCTGGCGTATTTCCTGGAGCCCGACGCGCAGAAAGCGTCGGAGAGTTTCAATATGGCGGGCCGCATCATGACCGCGACGGAAACCGCGACATTGTTATCCTATAAAGAAGGCAATGGGTGGGATTATGTCCACCTCAACAACAGCAATATGGCCGGGGCGAAATCCAATATGTTTGTCAGCGAAAAGGTGACGAAAGATGTCACGGTAAATGGTGATACGCTGACGACCAAGCTGACCGTAGAATACAAAAATCCCTACAAGGGCAGTGATTGCGGATTGGAAAGCGGCGGGCTTTGTCTCAACGCTCCACTTCGGAACTGGGTCCGGGTGTATACGCCTGCAGGAAGCACACTTGTCGAGAGCAAGGGAATCATATCTCCTACGGATGGCAAGGCCAAACCCATGGATACCTACGCGGATTTGGGTAAGACCGTATTTGAAGGATTCCTGATCGTCAATCCGCTCGGCACTGCCCGGATTGAGCTGACGTATACTTCGCCCGTCACGTCTCCCGACAATAAGTACCGGTTACTGATCCAGAAACAGCCGGGTACAGACGGGCAGGAATGGATCATCCGTCTCAATGGGAAAGACCGGAAGAAAATTATCTTAGATATTGATTCTGAATTGACACTCTAATATCTTCATGATGGCCCCGCGTGTCTATAAGGCCGAAGGAATTATCCTAAAACGGAAGAACGTCGGTGAAGCGGACCGGATAATTACTATATTTACCAAGGAATATGGGAAGGTGCGCGTTATCGCAAAGGGAATCCGAAAAGTCGCCAGCCGCAGAGCCCCGCATTTAGAAGTGTTTACCCGGGTGTATGTCGTCATACATACCAGCAAATCTCTCGAAAGTGTTTCCGAGGTACAACCGATAGAGGTTTACGGGTATATGCGCAGTGACATAGCCCGTGTCAGCATGGCATATTACCTGTGCGAACTTATAGACAGCCTGTTACCGGAAAAACAGGAACACAGAGATGTATTCATACTGCTTACCCGGGCACTTAATGATCTTGGGAAGGGTACTGTGGCAAGCATTTATGGCGTGAGCAAGATATTTACCCTGGAACTCCTCTGGACGCTCGGGTTTTTGCCTCGAAATAAGTCGTTTACCGGGGATAAATTGCAGAAGTTTATCGAAACTATTACGGAAAAGCGCATGAAAAGTACGCACTTTGCCCGGCAACTGATGGGTCTATCCCATGCTTGACAGAAGAAATTCTGATAGATAGACTATGATTGTAACAGGCGAAGATCTCAAGTGGCATTGAGGGAGCCGGAAATACCATAAATGAAGCAGCTCCGATCAAATCGGAGAAGTAGGGTGGAACCGCCCCGATCAAATCGGGACCCCTATCACAAGTGTATTGTGGTGGGGGATTTTT
>JBBTWM010000034.1:6820-36356 GCA_038062795.1 Patescibacteria group bacterium
GGATTTGTGTATCCTACGAGCGATATTTACGGAGGACTGATGAGTTCGTATGACTACGGTCCGATGGGAGCAGAGCTGCTCCGGAATATCAGAAATATTTGGTGGAAGACTTTTGTGCACGACCGGAGCGATATGGTTGGGCTGGATTCGCAAATTTTGTTGCACCCGGAAACATGGGTCGCGTCAGGCCATGTCGGGGCGTTTAACGATCCGCTGGTCGAGGATACCGTAACCAATAAGCGCTACCGCGCTGACCATAGCATTGAAGAATGGCTCAAAACCCATCCGGATCCCGATGTGGTCGTTGAGGATCTGTCCATCGAGCAGATGGGAGAGTATATCGCTAGTCACAAGATAGTGAGCCCTGCCGGAAATCCTCTATCTGCTCCCAAGACGTTTAATTTGCTGTTTGAAACGAAGCTGGGAGTGGTAGAAGGGGACAAATCTACTCTGTACCTTCGCGGGGAAACGGCACAGGGAATTTTTACGAACTTTCGAAATATCGTGGATTCGAGCCGGGTACAGCTGCCGTTTGGGGTGGGACAGATAGGAAAATCGTTTCGCAACGAAATCACCACCGGTCAGTTTATTTTCCGTACGATTGAGTTGGAACAGGCAGAAATTGAGTATTTTTTTGACCCCGGCTCCATGGACTGGCAGGAGCTATTTGCTTCTTGGAAAGATGCGATGTGGAAGTTCGTAACGGGGGTTATAGGTATTGATGAGACACATCTGAGGTGGCGGCGTCATACGGATAAAGAGCGCAGCCATTACAGTAAAGACACCTACGACCTTGATTATCAGTTTCCGTTCGGGTGGAAAGAGCTGTGGGGAATTGCCTACCGGACAGATTATGACCTCACACAACAAGCGAAGCATTCCGGTGCGGATTTAAGTTTCTTAAATCCCGTAACCGGCAAACGGATTGTTCCGCACGTCATCGAGCCTGCGGTGGGTATAAACCGGTTATTTCTCATGGTGCTTGCCGATGCCTATGTTCAGGAAGAAAAGCGGATTGTCCTGAAGCTCAATCCGAACCTGGCACCGTTTAAAGTTGCGGTGTTTCCGCTCGTTGCCAATAAGCCGGAGTTAACACAAAAAGCACGCCAGATCTATAGTGAGCTGAATAAATCGTTCTCCGTTGCCTGGGATGACCGTGGTAACATCGGGAAACGGTATTTGGCCCAGGATGAGATAGGAACTCCCTGGTGCGTGACAATCGATTATGCTACGCTGGAAGATGGTGCGGTAACCGTACGTGACCGCGACACGACCAAGCAGGAGCGGATACCCGTACAGAACCTTACCGCATATTTTCAGCAAAAATTAGTATAAGGAGGAGATATGAACATACTCATAAAGCATAAAACGAAGGTGTTATACGGAGGCTTAGCCATTCTGCTTATCGTGACGGGTGTAGTCGTATATAGGGCTGTGGCTCCATCCAGTGAGCCTACCCCCGTGACAGAGGAAGAAATTACAGAGCTCCTCCCTGCGGCTGATCCGACCATTGCCGTCAGCGCGTCGTTTAGCAAAGCCAAGGACAATACCGTCATCCTGAAGGTAAGCGCTTTGGGAGGAAAATACACCACAGTGGGTTACGAGCTTACCTATGACAGTCAGGGACTGATCAAGGGAGTGAATTCCGGCTCCAAACCCATCGAGGTAGCAAGTCAGGACGGGTTTGAACGCGAGGTATACTTGGGAACCTGTTCCCGGAATGTCTGTAAACCGGATTTGGGTGTTAAAAAAGTCTCCGTGGTATTGGAATTTACGGGAGTTGATGGCAAAAAGAGCCAGTTTTCCAAGGATTTCGACCTCTAAAGGCGCGTATACATTTTAGGAAGTACCAAAAACCCACCATTGGTGGGTTTTTTCGTGAAATCTCCTCCTGACTATTCGTGCGCTCAGGGCAAGCACTCCTGTGGATTTGTGCGGATGAACGCTCCCGGATAGAAGATTCATCCGTGAAATGGGGTATTGACATACCGTGAAAAATGGGTAACTATGGATATTAGTGGGAAGAAGTGGTAGATTAGAGCCATGAACTTGTTCCTAGGTGAATACGACCATAATTTAGACGATCGGGCCCGCGTAACGCTCCCACGAAAGATACGGGTTGAGATAACAGGGACTGAATTAGTGCTGGCACGGGGATACGAAGGATGTATTTTCGGATTTGACAAAGAAAGTTGGGAACGGGAAGCAGGAAAGCACCTTGATACACCGGTAACCGATGAAAAAGGACGACAAGTCCGCCGATATCTCTTTGCCGGGGCACAAAAGGCAGACATAGATAAGCTTGGACGTATTGTACTGCCTGCCCAGCTGAAGGATCATGGTCAGATTGTACGGGAGGTAAAGGTCATCGGAGCAGGCGATCATTTTGAAATTTGGGACGCGGCACGGTGGCGGACATATGCCACGACGCTTGAAACATCATGAACGTGAACCACGTGCCGGTGTTGCTTAAGGAGAGTATTGAAGCGCTAACGGTGATACCAGGACAACGGTATATCGATGCAACGGTAGGAGCCGGAGGACACGCCAGGGAAATAATACACGCAGGGGGAATACTTTTAGGAATCGATCAGGATGAAAACGCGCTTGAAATAGCCAGAGTAACACTCGGGGACACAACAAAAACAAAGGATTCCACATGGTCATGGAAACTGATACATGGAAATTTTAAGGATATAGAGACACTCGCGAAAAAAGAGGAATTCACGGATGTAGACGGGATTTTGTTTGATTTGGGGGTATCGAGTATGCAGTTAGATACCCCGAAGCGTGGATTTAGTTACCGGTTTACCGATGCTCCGCTGGATTTACGGATGGATGCGTCCGGAGGAGACACTGCTGCCCAATTGGTAAACCGTGTAGGTCAGGAGGAGCTCTATGACATTTTTAGCACGTATGGCGAAGAACAGCTGGCTCGCAAGCTTGCTGATGCTGCTGTCCGCGCGCGTGCGGTAAAACGTATTCAAACGGTTGGCGACCTCATAGATATAGTGAAAACAGTCGCACCGAATGAAGGGATGCGTTACGGAGTTTTATCGAGGGTATTTCAGGGGATACGGATTGCGGTAAATGACGAGCTTGGGAGTTTAAAAAAAGGATTGAACGGGGCGCAGAGACTGCTCGCTCCGGGTGGCAGATTAGTCGTGATCAGTTTTCATTCGCTGGAAGACAGAATGGTGAAGCAGTATATGCGGCAGTCCGGGTGGGAGATAGTAACGCGTCATCCTATTCGTCCGACAGATACCGAGATGTATGAAAATAGCCGGTCAAGAAGCGCAAAAATGCGTGTAGCCATAAAGAAGCCAGTATGAAAAAAATCGCACGTGTCATTGGCATAGTTCTCCCGATTACTGCAATCATCCTCGTCGTGCTCCAGGTCGTTATATCCAATGAATTAGCAACGCTCGGCAAACGACTGGGACAACTGGATACGCAGGTCAGTTATGAAGCGGACCTGAATGAAGCACTTTCTACCGAGGTAGCATCCGCCTCCTCGCTCCTCGTCCTTCGTGAGCGGGCTCAGAAGCTCGGATTTGTCGAGCCTACAGCTACGCAGATCATGAGCCTTACGTTGGAAGTGCCGGTCGCATTGAACCGATCGGATTCCCTTCGTCCGGTATCGCTGGAATAAACACCAACGCGGTGTTTGGTAAACATGGTAGGATACATTCAATGACTGCATCCTCGCGATCGTCCGTTCTTTTTAGTGCATTTGTCGTATGTTTTTGTGTGCTGTTACTCCGCTTGGTATATTGGCAAATTATTTCCGCTGATAGGTTAGGGAGAGAGGCTTCACGCCAGCATTTTGTCGAACTCGCGGTTCCTGCCTCCCGCGGAGAAATTATGGACAAAGGAGGAAACCCGCTCGTAGTGAACCAGCCGGCTTTTTTGGTATATGGAGAGCCTAGGAATATCAAAGATATCAGTGCGTTTTCCAAAGTTGTTTCCCCGGTCCTATCGCTTAACGCTGAAGAGGTGTTAAACAAACTTTCCCAACCAAATCTTGTGTGGGTTCCTTTGGCACATAAAGTAGAACTTTCTCTCGTTCAAACGCTCCGTATACAGAATATTGCCGGTTTGGGTTTTGAAAAAGAACCGAAGCGGTTTTATCCCGAAGCCTCGACAGCCGCACATTTATTGGGTTTTGTAGGCAGCGACGTAAACGGCGTGGATCAGGGATATTTCGGACTGGAAGGCTATTATGACCGGCAGGTTCGGGGAATTGACGGCATTATGAGACTCGAGAAAGATGCGCACGGGGCGCCAATTCTCATCGGGCAGGAAGAGCGCATCCCTCCGCAGGACGGCCGGACGCTTGTGCTCCACACGGATAAAGCGGTGCAACAGATTGTCGAGCGTAAACTCAAAGAAGGTATCGCGCGGTATGGTGCCAAAGAAGGGTCGGTTGTGGTGATGGATCCTGCTACCGGGGGCATTATCGCCATGGCGTCATTTCCCAATTATGATCCGAGAAGTTTTTCCGCGTTCGATAAATCGTTGTACAAAAATCCTATTGTCGGAAGTTCGTATGAACCGGGGAGTACGTTTAAAGCGTTTATCATGGCGGCAGCAATAAACGAAAAGCTCATTACTCCGGATACCATCATGGATGAGTCCGGTCCGGTGCAAATCGGCCAGTATGTCATCAGGACCTGGAATAATGAATATCACGGCAAGATAACTATGACGCAGGTATTAGAGCATTCATCGAACGTGGGTATGGTATTTGTCGCACAAAAATTAGGCCACGAAAAATTACTTGCAGCAATGAAGCGTTTCGGATTCGGGAAACCCACCAATATCGATCTGGAAGATGAGTCTTCGCCGGAACTTCGTGCCGATAAGGATTGGGGAGAGGTTGACGATTACACCGCGTCGTTTGGCCAGGGCATTGCGGTTACCCCGATCCAGATGGTACGCGCTGTTGCGGCATTGGCAAACGGAGGCCGCATGATGGAGCCGCATGTCGTCAAAGAGATCCGTGCAGCGAAAGGGAAAAATATCGTCGTACCCGCGAAGATTAGTGCACAAGTGGTGAGCCCTGAAACAGCCAGAATCGTCACGGAAATGATGGTTGCAGCCGTCGATAACGGGGAGGCGAAATGGGCCAAACCTAAGGGGTATCGCGTAGCAGGCAAAACAGGCACGGCACAGATTCCGGTTGCCGGCCATTATGACGCAAGTAAGACCATTGCCTCATTTGTGGGTTTTGCCCCTGCTGATAAGCCCCGCTTCGTCATGCTGGTAACGCTTCGGGAAACAAGTTCTTCCCAATGGGGATCAGAAACCGCTGCCCCGCTCTTTTTTACCATCGCCCGCGACCTCTTTACCTACTGGGGCATTCCGCCCCAATAAAGACTTTTCGTGCCTGCAATCTGCTACTGTTTTGCTCTTGAACGTGCTTTTTGGCTATAATAGACCCATGCTTCGAAGCCTCAAAGGGCTCTATCATCTATTGGTCGCAATACTTGCCAACATTTGGTTCGGATTCCCAAGCCGCAAGCTTACCGTGATCGGTGTGACCGGTACGGATGGCAAGACGACGACGACCACACTTATATACGAGATTCTGAAAAAAGCAGGCCTGAAAGCTTCAAAAATCACTTCAGTGCACGCAACCATTGCCGGACGCGACTACGATACCGGTTTCCATGTGACCACTCCCTCAGCATGGTGGGTGCAAAAGTACCTCCGCGAAGCGGTAAATCATGGGGATACGCATATGGTGCTTGAGGTGACCTCACACGCATTGAGCCAATACCGGGTGTTCGGTGTGCAGTTTGCCGTCTCGGTGATAACCAATGTGACGCACGAACATCTGGATTGGCATATAACGTACGATAACTATCTCAAAACTAAGGTATCCTTACTCAAACAAGGAACCATTGCGGTGATCAACCGTGATGAAGCACAGGTGTATATGGCAAGTATGCCGCTGCTTACGAAAAAACGGTATGTCACCTACGGCATTCGCCGGGACAGCATGGTAAACCCCAAAACCTTCCCATTCAAAACAACGATGCCGGGCGAGTTTAACCGGTATAACGTTTTGGGAGCGCTTGCGGTTGCCGATGTATTGGGCATTGACCATGTTCTTGCAGCTTCCGCGGTAGCACAGTTTCCGGGAGTCGTGGGGAGGATGGAAGTGATACAGGAAAAGCCGTTCCGGGTGATTGTTGATTTTGCTCATACGCCGAATGCGATTACAAGCGCTTTGTCCACAGCGCGCAAGATGACCAGGAAGCGATTAATTCACGTTTTCGGGAGTGCGGGGCTTCGGGATAGCAGCAAACGTCCCCTTATGGGTAAAGCATCGGCAGAGTACAGCGACGTCATAGTTTTAACAGAGGAGGATTACCGCTCAGAAGATATCGGTGCGATTATGGACGCAATTGCTTCCGGAATTCCGCCGGAGAAAGATATTCATCGGTATCCGAATCGGAAAGACGCGCTTATGTTCGCGTTGTCCCAGGCCAAACAGGGGGATCTCGTTATCGTGACGGGTAAGGGTCACGAGAAAAGTTTATGCAGGGGTACGAAAGAATTTCCATGGAGTGATGCTGATGAAACGAGAAAAATTCTGAAGCGACTGTAGGGGATATATGTATGCTGATTTCTACTAATGATGTGTACCAATCGACGCTTCTTTCCGGTATTCCCGGATTGGTTCACGGGTATTCTACCCGTTCTTCCGGCGACGCAAGAGAAGCCGGAAACGCGCGTGCCATTGTCCGCCGTTTGACCGACAAGGACATGCCGTTGGTGAGAGGTCAACAAATTCATGGAAATGCTATTGCGGTTGTCGATGCATCCTCACCCCGTAGTATTTCCGGTGTTGACGGATTAGTTTCTCAGAGCGCCGATATTCTCCTGGAAGTTCATGTTGCTGATTGCGTGCCGGTATTATTGGTCGATCCGGAAGCCAGGATTGTCTCTGTCGTTCATGCCGGTTGGAAAGGAACCGTTTCCCATATTACCCGAAATGCGCTCAACCGCATGATAGATTTAGGGGCTATTCCTTCCAGAATACGCGCGTCTATCGGTCCCCATATCGGTAGATGTTGTTATACAGTCCCGGAGGAGCGGGCAACGCAGTTTCTTTTAGCCTTTGGTTCTGACTCAAACATCATCGCAAAAGAAGGTAACACATGGCGTCTTGATGTAGGGAGCGCGAATCGATCGGAGTTATTGCAAGCCGGTGTCACGCCTGATCATATAGATTCGCCGGTTGTGTGTACGTCCTGCCAAGTGGATACGTTTTACTCATACCGTAAAGACAGCAGCGAAACATTCGGAGAAATAATAGGTGTTATCGGTTTTACATGATACATATGGGAGCAAAAAAAACGAAAGTAAAACATGCGCACCTGGTCGGAATCAAGGGCGTTGCTATGGCTTCCCTTGCTGTATATCTGACCCAGTCGGGGGTAAAAGTTACCGGCAGTGATGTGCCGGAAGATTTTCCGACCCAGGAAGAACTGAAAGCGGCAGGGATATCCGTGCTGTCCGGTTTTGATCCTGCCCGTGTGGTTGGGAAGAATAAACCTGATGTCCTCTACTATACCGGCGCGCATGGCGGCCGAGAAAATCCAGAGGTGAAGGCTGCGATAGCAGAAGAAATACCAACACTCCCCCACGGTGCTGCTTTGGGGGAAATGATGCGTACCTCGCGCCAAATTGTCGTAGCTGGGAGTCACGGGAAGACCACGACCAGCGCTATGATTGCCGTATTACTTTCCCACGCACACTATCATCCAAGTTTCGCAATAGGTTGCGGATCGATACCCGGTTTGGGGGAAGCCGGACATAAAGGCAAAGGCAGTTGGTTTGTGGCAGAGGGCGATGAATATGTTACCGATCCCACGCATGATCTGACACCCAGATTTCTCTGGCTGGATCCTGAGATACTCGTGGTTACCAATATTGATTACGATCATCCGGATGCATATCCGGATCTTGCCGCGGTGCAGCATGCATTTTTGAAAGTCCAGCAAAAGAGCAACATACTTGTGATGAATGCAGACGATCCCAACAGTAGAATCTTAAAAGAAGCAGGAAAAGTGCTCACCTACGGTTTTTCTCCCTCCGCTGATTACCGGATCAGTCATGTCGGGGTGGGTGATCAGCGTATGTTTTTTACCCTTGAGGAACGCGGAGTGAAGCTCGGGGAGTTTTCTCTCAAAGTGCCGGGACAGCATAATGTGTCTAATGCCGTTGCGGCAATGATAGCGGCGCATATGGCAGGAGCGTCATGGGATACACTCCGGGAAGGACTGCTTCAGTTTACCGGTACGAAGCGGCGGTTTGAAAAACTTGGTCTGCGGGCAGGGATTACATTTTACGATGACTATGCCCATCATCCTACGGAAATTGCGGCCACGCTGAAAGCCGCCCGCTTCTGGTATCCCAAAGAGCGTATTATCGCCGTATTCCAACCGCACACATATTCGCGTACGAAAACATTACTTGCGGAATTCGGCCGCTGTTTTACCGATGCGGATACCGTGATTCTTACCGATATATACGCCTCCGCCCGGGAGAAGGATTCCCAGGGAATGACCGGTATGACGCTTGTTTCGGAAACCATCAGGCATCACCGCGACGTACGGTTTGCCAGTGACAAAGCTGCGGTTCTCGATACGCTTACCACAGTGGTAAACCGCAACGATGTGGTGATATTTATGGGAGCCGGAGATATCTATAATTGGGAACAGGATATGATCGAATCATTTGGAAAACACAGGTAATTCTTATAGGTATGCAAACTCAAGAACTCAAAAAAGCATTCGGTGACCGATTGAAGGAACATGAACCTCTCGGGCGCTACACAACGTTTAAAATCGGCGGCCCGGCCGACCTGTTTTTTGATGCGAAAACCCGGGATGAATTTGTGACCGCGGTGTCCCTCGGCCGTAGCGCCGGATTGCCGGTTTTTATATTAGGCGGAGGGACGAATATTCTGATCGGAGACCGGGGTATCCGTGCGTTTGTGATAAAAAATTCAACGCAGGGGATCACCATACGGGGTGTGAAGGGATCGGTGGAGCAGGGTAATGCCAAACGAACGGTGTTTGTGGAGGCAGACTCCGGAGTACCCATGAATAAACTTGTCCGGTTTACCATAGAAGAAGGGTTATCCGGCCTTGAGATGCAGCTTGGATTGCCGGGAAGTGTGGGAGGCGCCGTATTCATGAATTCCAAATGGACCCGGCCGGAAGGGTATGTGGGAGATGCGGTGTTTCAGGCAACCATCATTACTCCGGAGGGCGCGATACAGTCCGTGTCAAAAGAGTATTTTCATTTTGCCTATGACTACAGTGCGATCCAAAAAACTCGGGATATCGTCGTTTCCGCAACGTTTGCGCTCGTGCAGGCACAAAAAGAGCGGCTTTGGGAAATTGCAAACTCCTCTATCGCGTACCGGCGGGAAACACAGCCTCAGGGAGTGTTTTCTGCAGGGTGCACGTTTAAAAATATATCCCAAGCCGCCGCGTTGACCGCCGCAACTCCGCAATTCACCACATCTGCCGGATTTTTGGTAGATCACGCGGGGCTTAAAGGATATCAGGTAGGAGACGCACAAATATCTCCGCTGCATGCAAATTTCATCATAAACCTTAAAAATGCCAAAGCCTCTGACGTGGTAGAATTAATTGAAAAAGCACGGGCGGCGGTGAAAGAAAAATTCGGCGTTGACCTGGAAGAGGAAATTGTTAGGATCGGTGAGTTTTAACCTATGGATACATTTATTATCAAGGGAGGCAGACCATTAACCGGCGAAATCAGGGTCGGAGGGGCAAAAAATGTCGCACTCAAAATCCTCATTGCGTCGCTGCTTACCGATGAGGAAATAGTGATTCACAATGTGCCTCACTTAAACGACGTATTTTCGCTTATAGAAGTGCTCAAAAGCCTTGGCGTGCACGCACAATTTACGGCGCATGATCTGCGGATAAAAAACGGCAGCATGGCCGCCCATCCGTTGGTGCCGCTGGATATCGGTGCGCGGCTACGGACGTCATCTATGGTTTTAGGCCCGTTACTTGCCCGCTATGGCTCTGCGACGGTCCCCAATCCCGGCGGATGCCGTCTCGGAGCGCGTCCCATTGACCGGCACATTGAGGGCCTCAAAGATATGGGGGCCTCGATCGAATATAATTCTGATGACGGTTATTTCCACGCAACCGCGTCAAAACTTCATGGCGCTACCGTGCAATTTCCCAAAAATACCCATACCGGTACCGAGACGATATTGCTCGCAGCCGTGCTTGCCTCAGGTAAAACGGTGATCGAGAACGCGGCAGAAGAGGTAGAGGTTGACGATCTTATCGCGTGCCTCAATCAAATGGGGGCAAAGATTGTGCGCGTGAGTCCCCGCACCATAGAAATTACCGGGGTTACGTCCCTTCATGGGGTTGAATATACGATCATGCCTGACCGCAACGAAGAAGTGACCTTTGCCATTGCCGCCGCGATTACCGGAGGCAACCTTGTGGTGAACGGATCGCAGACGAAGTATTTAGGATCGTTTCTCGATATGTTTACCCGTGCCGGGGGATCATATGAAGTACTTGATGAAACGCATACCCGGTATTCCAAAGGTACCCGGATGACAAAAACAGATATCGTCACCCTTCCGCATCCGGGGTTTATGACCGATTGGCAGGCGCCGTGGGCGGTATTTATGACGCAAGTGGCGGGTGTCTCGACGATTCATGAAACCGTATTCGAAAGCCGGTTTTCGTATGTGGCAGAATTGAAAAAGATGGGTGCTGACATAGAATTTTATGACCCCGTCGTGAAAGACCCGCCGGCCTTCTATAATTTCAATTGGGAAGACCGTAAAGAAGGCTATCATCAGGGGATACGGATTAACGGTCCTACCCGGCTTCACGATGCTGTACTCTCGGTAGATGATATCAGAGCCGGAGCATCGCTCGTTTTGGCCGCTCTTACGGCAAGCGGCGAGAGTTATCTTCACAATGTCGAACTTATTGACCGCGGGTATGAAGATTTGGAAGGCCGCTTGAGTAAGGTTGGGGGTTCGATACAGCGTAAGAAAGAGCAAAGCCTATGAAAAAAGATATCGTTATGGTGGTGCTGGCGGCCGGATCGGGGAAGCGATTCTGGCCGTTTGTAACGGATAAAAATTTGTTTCCTTTTTTGGGTAAGCCGATGTTTGATTATGCATTTCCCGCCTCGCTACCTCCGGAGATTGTGCGCTGCGTTATCGTGACCAATCCCGAGAACCGTACTATTTTTTCGGGCATGACATTACCAATCCCGCATACAGTGGTAGTACAGGAGAAGCCGACCGGTATGGCGGATGCGGTTGTGTCTGCTAGACAGGAAATTCAGGGGAAAAGCATTCTTATTGTCATTGCGGATGATATTTCAGATCCGTCGCTTATCGGTGACATGCTGCGTACGGTGCGCCCGGATATTACCGGAGTTTTGACCGGATGGAAACCCGAAACGTATTTTCCCGGAGGGTATATAGTATTCCGTGAAGACCGGCCTATCGGCATCCGTGAAAAACCCGGAGAGGGCAAGACGCCGAGCGATTATGTATATTTTGGTGGTCAGTATATAGACAATGCAGATAAATTGCTCGCGGCCATTGCCTCAGTGAATTCACAGTCCGACGATGTCTATGAACAAGCGCTGACGCGGCTCATGTCGGAAACCCGTTTTACTATGGTTCCCTATGAACAACAATTTGTTTCGCTCAAGTATCCCTGGCACGTACTCGATGTGATGACCTATCTGTTAGGGCACCACATGAAAGCAGGACGGGGGAAGAATGTAGAAATCCGTAATAACGTGAGTTTGGAAGGGGCGGTGTATCTGGGCAACAATGTCCGGATATTTGAAAATACCAAAATAGTCGGCCCTGTTTTTATAGGGGACAATACCATTATCGGAAACAATAATATGATCAGGGATAGTTATATCGGCGAAAATTGTGTCACGGGCTTTAATACAGACATTACGAGAAGCTATGTCGGAAATCATTGCTGGTTCCATAGTAATTATATCGGCGATAGTGTGCTAGAAGGAAATGTCAGTATGGGATCCGGTTCGGTACTGGCGAATTTGCGATTGGATGAAGGTAATATATATTCATCAGTTGCCGGAGGAAAGCACAATACTTACAGAACAAAATTAGGTGCCATGATCGCCCGTGATGTCCGCATTGGCGTCAATGCCAGTATTATGCCGGGAATTAAAATCGGAACAAACTCATGCGTCGGGGCAGGGGTTGTCCTTGATACGGATGTACCGGCAGATTCCTTCTGTGTAGGAACACGCGGCTACACGATAACGAAAAATATCAAAAAAATCTCTGACGACCGTGCAACGTATAAAGCAAAGTTATAATGTATGATCCGATCTGTTGATATTATTATTCTCCACGGATGGAACTTATCAGGAAGCAAATTTTCTGCGTTGGCGAAAGTACTCGGATCTTCCGGCTACCGCGTTTTCACTCCAGACTTGCCGGGTTTCGGTTCTGAGCCTCCACCGAGTAAACCATGGCATGTGGTTGATTATGCGGAGTTTCTGAAAGTATATGCAGACCGCCATAAAATCCGCAGGCCGGTTATCATCGGACATTCATTCGGGGGAAGAGTTGCGCTTAAGTTTTCCCAATTGTATCCAGACGGTGTCCGCTCGCTGATTTTGACGGGAACGCCGGGGTTCAGTCCCATACCAACCAAAAAGCTGATGTTTTTCCTGATTATTTCCAAGCTCGGAGGCATGCTTTTTGCATTGCCGGTCATCAACCTTTTGGCAGACCGCGCGCGGAGGTTTCTGTATTACATAGCCGGGGCGAGGGAATTCTTGCGGGCAGAAGGCGCCATGCGGCAGACATTCAAATATATCGTGCAGGATGATCTCGTTACCGCTATGGAAGCGGTACGCGTGCCGTGTCTCTTAGTATGGGGAGAATTCGACGTTACCGTTCCGCTGGTGATTGGCAGAAGGATGGCAGAAGTCATACCCAAGGCACAGCTCAAAGTTATTCCGGAAGAGGATCACGGCGTTCCGTTTAAAAATCCGAACCTATTTACCTCATATATCGTCGATTTTTTGCGTAGCTAGTATGGAACTTGTTGTCATTCTCGGCGCTGTGGGATTTATCCTGCGTATTGGATTTACGCTTTCCGGTTTGCTGTTTCTTTGGTGGCGGAAAGAGTACCGTCTGGACCGGATGGCCATCCATCTGAAGACCAAGCAGGGAGAAAATGTGTTGTTTGGAAAAACGCACATAGCCTTATTGGTTGCCGTTTTGCTTTGGCCTCTGATGCCGGAGGCCGCCATAATACTGCTTTCTTTGGGTATGGTTGTGCTCGGGTTTACCTATCTTATGCGCATCCGGCGCTGGTTCTTTCCGCCGATTTCCCCGAAGGTGCTCGTTTTGGGCAGTATGTCGTTAGTAGGGATTGCACTCGTCGTACTGATAGTGCCGATTCCGCCTATCATCGCCCTTGCGATAGCGGATCTGTTGTTATTCCCGTTTAGCACGCTCGTTGTGGTGGGAATGAGTGTGCCGACCCGCATCTATCATTGGATGGTTATCCGTAAGGCAGAACGCAAACTTATGCATCATGAGCCGATGATTGTGATCGGCATCACCGGAAGTTACGGCAAGACATCGGTAAAGGAATATCTAGCTACGGTGTTATCCCACCAATATAGCACCCTAAAGACCGAGGCGAGCAAAAATTCTCCCATTGGGATTGCGGAAGTGATTCTGCGTTCATTACATGACCGTCACCAGGCGTTTGTTGTGGAAATGGGAGCATACAAAAGAGGCGAAATTGCGCACATGGCCCATATGGTGAAGCCCGAAATAGGGATTCTTACCGCAATTAATCCGCAACATCAGGACCTCTTCGGATCCATGGAGACCACGATGCAAGCAAAGTACGAACTCATGTTGGGATTAACCGGACGTAAAATCGCGATTGTAAATCTCGATGATACGCGGACACGACTGATGGGTGAGTGGGCAGCAAAGGACGGGTGTACCGTGTGGGGCTGGACGATGCAAGACGATACCAATGCCACCAAGACAATCCCCAATATGCGCATATTCAGAGCAGCGCATATAGTTGCTGATATGAAGGGCATTACGTTTGATTGTCATGTGGGGAACGAAAAAATACGGGTGAGAGCCCTGGTGCTCGGTGTGCATCAGGTGGGAAATATTTTGGCAGCCATCGCAGGAGCAGTAGCCAGTGGCATGAAATTGGCTGATGCGTGTGCTGCCGTGTCTCAGGTGACTGCTGCACCCGGTGTTATGCAAGTAGTCCCTGGTCTCAACGGGGCAACCTTTATCGACGATACGTTCAATAATAATCCGGATGCAGCCAGAGCGGCATTTATTTTTTTGGGACAACAGAAAGGTAAAAAAATCGTTGTATTTCAACCCATGATAGAACTTGGGACATTTGCGGAGGCCGCTCACGAGGAAGTGGGAAAAATAGCCGCAACGCACACCGATGCAATATTGCTTACGAACAATAATTTTTTCCCGTCATTTGAGCGCGGCGTTCGGAGTATCTCCAAAGACGTGCCGCTTCTTGTAAACAATCCGGTCAAGACCGCTGGGTATATCCGCACACACATACACCAAGGAGATGTTGTGCTTTTTAAAGGGAAAGATGCAGCGCATGCGCTGAGGATTCTTAAAACGAAATGATATGAATAATTATTTTCGGCGTGTTATCTCCGCTTCACTCTCGCCAAATACGGAGGCCGATGACGTTTGGCAGGCAGTTTCCGCCCTTTTTACTCCCCGGAAATGGCGTCGGGGAGAAGCAATTGACGGTATAACCCGTTGGTTGTGCGCGTATAACAATGCGAAACAGGTTTTGTTTTTTAACAGCGGCCGCTCTGCGTTGCTGGCGATACTGAAAGCATTTGATATCGGTGTGTCAGATGAAGTCATTATCCAGGCGTTTACCTGCGTTGCTGTGCCCAATAGTGTGCTGTGGGCGGGCGCGACCCCAATCTATGCTGACATTGATGGCACCTATAATCTCGATCCCAAGGATGTAGAAAAGAAGATTACCAAAAAAACAAAAGCAATTATCGTACAACACACGTTCGGTATACCTGCCGATGTAGCCGCGCTGCAAACGCTTGCCAAAAAATATAACGTATTGTTGATTGAAGACTGCGCTCATGCGTTGGGCGGTGTTTATAAGGGTAAAAAGCTCGGATCGTTCGGCGACGCTGCCTTTTACAGCTTCGGCCGGGACAAGGCACTGTCAAGCGTATGGGGAGGAGCGGCGATGATACGCGGTGTTCATATAACACCAAATGAAAAAATGAAAAAATATCACGCGCACCTGCCGGTTCCGGGGGTATCCTGGATACTGCAGCAGTTGCTGCACCCTATTGCATTTTCATGTATTCTTCCGCTGTACACCCTGGGGTTAGGAAAGGTACTTCTGGTAGTACTCCAGAAATTGCGGCTTCTTTCCGTTCCGGTATATACCGGAGAAAAGTTTGGCGCGCATCCAAAGGATTTTCCGGCGCAATATCCCAATGCGCTGGCGTCGTTACTGTTGTTGCAGCTTACGAAGCTCGATCGGTATACGCGTGTGCGACAGCAAAATGCACAGTATTATACGTCAGCCCTTGCTCCAGCACGAGGTAGTACCGTGCCGGCGTTTATCCCG
Source organism: Patescibacteria group bacterium (assembly GCA_038062795.1). Classification (GTDB taxonomy): domain Bacteria; phylum Patescibacteriota; class Microgenomatia; order UBA10105; family UBA927; genus UBA927. The sequence continues at coordinate 22,537 of JBBTWM010000034.1, forward strand.
GGGGCCGCGTATCTTCGGTACCCCGTTTTGGTAGATAAGCCGGAGGAGCTGTGTGCCGCAGCAAGAAAACACGGCATACTGTTGGGTAATTGGTACCATAATAACATCGATCCTGCCGGCGTCGATTTTCGGGCTGTCGGGTATACGGTCGGCAGCTGTCCCAGGGCAGAAGATACAGCCAGGCATATTATTAATCTGCCGACGCGTATACACGCCGGGGAAGCGAAGCGTGTTGCCGCATTTTGTACGGAACATGTATGAATACGGTAGTAATCACATGCCTTTCCGTAGGCCAGATGGCAGCAAATTGTTATCTGGTATCCGACACAAAGACCGGTGAGGGGATAATTATAGATCCTGGTGATGACGCCGAGTATATAAGCGATACGCTGCTGAAATTACACATTACCCCGACGATGATTGTTGCCACGCATGGTCATTTCGATCATCTGATGGCCGCCTATGCCCTGAAACTCGGATTCGGTATTCCGTTTTGTATGCACCCGCTTGATGCATTTTTGGTTAGCCGTATGGAGCAAACAGCGAAACATTTCCTGGGCGTTCCCTATGTGGATCCGGCGCCGTCAGTTGATAGAAAACTCCGGGATGGAGAGGTGATTGCTGTAGGATCAATCCGGCTTACCGTACTGCATACACCGGGACACACACCGGGGAGCATCTGCCTCTATGAAAAACAATCAGGAGTGTTGTTTACCGGGGATACCATATTTTCGACAGGTGCCGTCGGCAGAACCGACCGATCGTATGCAAACCGCGAAGTACTCCTGTCCTCTGTATACCGGATATTGTTGTATCCTAAACGCACCAGGATACTTGCCGGGCATGGGCAGGAAACGACAATTGGCGCCGAAGCTAGCTATCACGTACAATAGCGATATGTCACTTCGGTTTGAGCCCTTCGAAGACCAATCATCCTGGGAATTGTTTATACTCAAAAATTCTCCTCAGGCACTTTTTCAGAGTTGGTTGTGGGGAGAAGTTCAGAAGCGTACCGGTCAAGCAGTGTACCGGTACGGTATATATACAGACGATGCACTCGTCGGTGTTGTGCAGGCATCTGTCGTGCGTGCGAAACGGGGATCGTTTCTGCATGTACGGCACGGGCCGGTTCTTGTTTCTCTCGATACACAGCGTTGGAAAACGGTCATAGAGTTTTTATCCGGTGAAGCGAAACGATTGGGGTGCTGGTTTGTCCGGCTCAATCCTTTGGTTGAGGATACCCCGCCCGCAAGGGAGTTTTTTCGTGCCTTAGGGTTGATACCGGCCTCCATTCACCGGATGGATGGGGAATACTGTTGGGTATTGGATTTGGGGGTATCGGAGGATCAATTGCTTGCCGCCATGCGCAAAACTACCCGGTACGAGATCCGCAGAGCCCTCAAGGAACACGTCAAGGTGTATTCGACGGTTGATAAAACGTATCTTAAGGAATTTTTTGATCTCTATACCTCGACGAGTACCCGGCACGGATTTGTCCCCCATACCGGCATACAGGAAGAATTTGAGGTATTCGCGCGTCATAAGCAGGCGATGCTCTACGTGGGCAAATACGAAGAAAAAACCGTTGCTGCCGCAATTATTTTATATTACGGCAATCAGGCTATTTATCATCACGGCGCCAGCTTGCCTTCCAAAGCACCGGTGTCCCACGCTGTGCAGTGGGAAGCGATTTTAGAAGCCAAGAAACGAGGAATGAATGTGTACAATTTTTGGGGAATAGCTCCACAGGGCAGCCCGAAACATCCCTGGCGGGGAATAACATTGTTCAAAACCGGCTTTGGAGGCAGATTAGTTGAGTATCTTCATGCCCACGACCTCCCTGTTTCGCCGCTGTACTGGATAACCAGACTTATAGAAACCGGAAGAAGGATGCTTCGCGGGTATGATTAGGAGTTTGGCCTGACGGGTTTGTATTTTTGTAGGTGACTTCCTATACTATAAACGGGGAAGTGATACTGGGAAACTCATGAAAAAAATATTGCACCGGCACCATATTTCATTCAAAAATGCGTTTAGTGGTTTATTCTGGGCCGTGACAACGCAGCCTAATTTCCGCGTACACATCGTTTTGTCGCTTCTCGCTCTTTATCTGTGCTGGTTTCTTGGCGTGAGTGCCCTCGAGTGGACAATTATCGTGTTTACGATCGTATTGGGACTATCGGCAGAACTGATCAACACCGCGCTTGAGGCTATGACGGATTTAATCACCAGTGAGTGGCGCAAAGAGGCAAAAATAGCCAAGGACGTCGCCGCAGGTATGATGCTTACCGTCGCTTTCGGCGCGCTTATTGTTGCAGCATTTATATTAGGGCCGAAACTCATGATTCGGTTCGGTTGGTAACTCTATGCAATTACTCCTGGGCGTCGTACTATTTTCCTGGCTTATTCACAGTGTATTGTTTATCCCGTTTATCCGGCTCCTGTACCATATCCGGCTGCAGCGGCTCCAACAAGTGACCCGGGACATGTTTAATAATCGGACGCCTCTTTTTGATAAATTTCATCATCACAAGGCCGGAACTCCGGTGGGCGGGGGGCTCCTTATTATCACGCTTACCACGATATTGCTCCCGGTTATCCTCATGCTGATGTATTATTTTTGGGTGCCGGTTACATCGGTGTATCCCATGGCCAGTGAGGTAAAAATCCTCATTTTTACCTTTCTGTCATTCGGATTACTCGGATTACTGGATGATGCAAAAAAGACATTCGCCTGGGTCAAAAACGGCTTTTTTGGCTTACGCCTCAGACACAAGTTGCTGCTTGAGATAATGCTTGCCGCTATCATAGGGTTTTGGCTTGTGCATGACTTGAAAATCGGGATCATCAATGTGCCGCTTTTGGGAGTATTGCAATTAGGGTGGTGGTATATACCATTTGCCGTGTTTGTCATTATTGCGTTTGCGAACGCATTTAATATTACCGATGGGCTCGACGGACTTTCTGCGGGGGTGCTGGTGATCGCACTTTTTGCTTTCTGGTTCCTTTCGGCTTCTATTCTCGATACCGTATTATCTATATTTATTGCGCTTTGGATCGGGGGCATGCTGGCATTTTTGTACTTTAACGTTCTTCCCTCCCGTATCTTTTTAGGCGATGTCGGGGCGCTTTCTTTTGGCGCCACGTTTGCGGTGGTAGGGCTTATTTTGGGGAAAACGCCGGCTCTTGTTATCATAGGGGGGATTTTTGTTATCGAAGTGAGTTCCTCACTTATTCAGCTCGTGGCAAAATCCATGACCGGACGCAAAGTGTTTGCGGCAGCCCCCTTACATTTATGGCTTCAGGTGAAAGGCTGGCCGGAATCAAAGATCGTTATGCGCTTTTGGATTCTGGCAATCGTGCTTGCCCTTTTTGGATTGTGGCTGGCACTCTTCAATTAAGCGATTGTTGGACTCATGAATATTTTCACTACATTTATCCGGGGAAAAGAAAAAAATAACGGGGTACGGCATGTCAAAACGACGGGAATCGGTGATCGATGGTTGTTGGCGACGACCATCACCCTGGCGGCAATCGGCATACTCATGGTGTATGACTCCTCCGTTGCCATCGCACTCCGGGATTTTGCCAATCCCTATTATTTCGTCCGTGAACAGGTGAAGTGGCTATGCTTGGGGTTTTTGGCATTCGGTGTATTTTCCAAGTTGCCGTATGGTATATTCCGGCGGTTTGCCGTCCCCCTGCTCATCGGGACGCTGGCGCTGCTCCTGGCGGTGTTTATCCCCGGTTTCGGAGTGCGGGCTCTTGGGGCGCATCGGTGGCTAAATTTCGGCATATTTATCGTGCAGCCCGCGGAACTAGCCAAACTCACCATGGTTATATACTTAGCAGCCTGGTTTTCTACCAAAGAACGGGGCCGCCTGCTCGCATTTTTGTTGCTTATCGGCATGGTGGCAGGACTCGTGGTCATCGAACCGGATTTGGGAACCGCAGTAACGATTTTGGGAACTGCACTTGCGTTATATTTCGTTTCGGGAGCTCCGGTCATGCATTTTGCCGCCCTTATTCCGGTTCTGCTTGCGGCAGTCGGGGGACTTGCCGTCGCGCAACCGTACCGGTTGAGACGCGTGTTAACGTTTTTAAATCCCGATGCGGATCCCTTGGGGTCTTCGTACCAAATCCGGCAAGTGTTGCTTGCGTTGGGTTCAGGAGGATTGTTTGGCGTAGGGCTTGGGAAATCGCGGCAGAAATATGAGTACTTACCCGAAGCAAATACCGATTCCATATTTGCAATATTAGGCGAGGAAACCGGCTTTGTGGGAACGACAATTGTCGTGTTGCTGTTTCTCTTTTTAGTGTGGCGGTGCTTCAAAATCGCACGGAGGATAGATGAACCGTTCGGGAAAATGCTTGTCCTGGGTATCGGTTCATGGATAGGTATCCAGACGTTTATAAATATCGGTTCGATGGTGGCTGTATTGCCGCTTACCGGTGTGCCGTTACCCCTCATATCGTATGGAGGGTCAAACCTGGTTATTACATTAGGAGCATTGGGGATTGTGTATAACGTCAGTAAAAAAGTACATGAGTAAAACACCGCATCAACCCATCAGGCTTATGATGACCGGAGGACATATTACCCCGGCCATCGCAACCATCGAAGAGGTGCATGCACAGCATCCGGATTGGGAAATTGTATTTATAGGGCGTAAAACCGCACTGGAAGGGTATGCAACTCATTCGGAGGAATACCGGTTAATCCGCGGCCTCGGATTGAAATTTCTCCCCATTTCTACGGGAAGGCTGAAGCGTGAAGGAGGAGTGAGCGCCGTCATTGCCCTGTTGAAGCTTCCTGTGGGAATAGTTCAGGCCGCATGGTATATTGCGTGGCAAAAGCCCAGCATAATTGTATCTTTTGGCGGATACATAGCATTACCGGTGGTATTGGTCGCGTGGGTGTATCGGATACCCATTGTGACCCATGAGCAGACGACACGGCCCGGGTTAGCCAACCGTATCATCGCGCGAATAGCTACAAAGATATGTGTGAGTTTTCCGGATACGGTAACACAGTTTCCCTCCCATACGAACCTCGTCGTCACCGGTCTCCCGGTGAGACAGAGTGTGTTCTCTGTGCCCAAAAGCAGTCCGTTTACGTTAGATCCCACGTTCCCTCTGCTTTTTATCGTCGGAGGAAGCACAGGATCGACCAGTATGAATGACGTTGTGTTTCAAGCACTACCTGCACTGTTGTCCCGGTATACCGTGGTCCATCAGGTTGGAAGAATTTCTGAAAATAGTGCCAAAGAAGTGCAGGAGGGACTTGATGGGTCTGTACGGGACCGGTACCTACCGTTGCCGTATATTGCCACCGATGCGTATAGTTTTTTGCTCCACAAAGCCGCAATGATCATTGGAAGAAGCGGAGCCAACACGGTAACGGAAATAGCAATTGCTGCAAAAACCGCCATTTTTATTCCGCTTCCGTGGTCGGGGGGTCATGAGCAATACTATAACGCAAAAATTTTGCAAGACGCCGGCAGCGCGCTGATTTTGGAGCAAAAGCATGTATCGGCTGATTCCTTAGTTATGCATGTTCATGCGATGATGGAAGCACTGCCTGAAAGGAGTCGGAAGGCGAAAGCGTTCGCGGTACGTATTGGGCATGACGGGGCAAAGCGCTTCGTTGCCGTTATTGACGACATACTGTCCGTCTAATCTATTCATGGCATCACGACTTCACGCATATACGATAAAACGAGCGGCAAAGATTGCCGCACGTGTCATGGTACTATTCCTCTGTACGGTCGGACTTTCCTTATTGGTGGTTCGTGTATTTACTATAAAAGATGTCGTCGTCGATGCGCCGCTTATGGCTATCGAGTTGGATAAGAGCCGTTTCGGAAAAAATCTCCTATTTTTGCCCACGGAAAAATTGCGGGCGGATCTTTTGAATAATTATTCACTGCTGTCGGAAGTCCGGTTCGAGAAACAATACCCCGGAACATTGGTCGTTCATTTGATCCGGAGAAACACATTTGCCGTTCTTCGCTCGCAGGGAATTGTATACGCACTGGATGAGCGGGGGCTCGTTTTGGGAGGGGTCGGCGACGAAGCGGGGTATCCGGTTTTGGAATTTCGGGCCGGCATTTTGGCAATTGGCAGTGAGGTAACCCATCCGGGAGTTATTTCCGGTCTCGCTTTTTTGAAGCGGTTGGGGGGGAGTATCCCAATCTCGCGGATATTTGAGCGGGATAGCCTGTCCATACAGGCTGTATCGGGACATACAAACATATTTCTTCCTCAAATCGGCGACATAAGCGGGAAAGCAGATACTTTACAAACAATTGTAGAGGGGTTTAGAATAAAAGGAGCACTGCCCACCGTGATTGATCTGCGGCACGAAAAGCCGATCATTACGAACTAATAACCCTAAGAAAGCTCTTTATGGCACGCGATCGTATCCTCTCCGCAATAGATATAGGCTCCTCGAAAATTGTCACGCTTATTGCCTCAATAACAGAAGAAGGTGAGGCACGTATTATCGGTGTGTCCTCGTCGACGAGCCGCGGACTCCGGAAAAGTCAGGTGGTAAACATAGAAGAGGCCACTGAAGCGATTTCTGCTTCCTTAGAGGCTGCGGAACGCATGGCGGGTGTTTCCGTCGCACAGGCTTTTGTGAGCGTGGGTGGGTCCCACATCGCATCGCTCAATTCTCATGGTGTCGTGGCAGTGGCAGAGCCGGAAAAAGAAATTACCGCTTTTGATGTGCGCCGGGTCATTGATGCAGCAAAAGCCGTACAGTTACCGACGTCACGCGAAATCCTCCACGTGTTACCCCGGGGATACAGCGTGGACGGTCAGGAAGGCATTGTCGACCCCGTCGGTATGAGCGGGGTGAGATTGGAAGTAGAGACACACTTGGTCACGGGCGGAGCTACGGCCATACGGAATTTGCATAAGTGCGTGAGTGAGTTGGGTGTTGAGGTCGCCGGCGTCGCCTTTGGCGGTTTGGCGTGCGCGACGGCAACACTTTCCGATACGGAAAAAGAACTCGGTGTTGTGCTGGTTGATATCGGCGGGGGAACAACTGATGTCGCAATTTTTGTGGAAGGTGCACTTTCCTACTCATCGGTGATCCCGGTAGGAGCGATAAATATTACCAAAGATTTAGCAGCAGGGTTACGGGTGTCGCTGGAAAGTGCCGAAAAAATTAAATTGCGTTTGGGTCAGTTACCGAAAACGCCGATTACCATTGAGGAAGATAAGCCCAAAGGCAAAGGGGAAAAAGACGATGAGATTGATGTGTCTGATTTGGGGTTGCCCGAGGGCATGCGGACCATATCCCGCAAAACATTAATCGAGGGCATCATAAAACCTCGTTTAAATGAAATATTTACCATGGTGGGATTGGAAATTAAGCGTAGCGGCTTTGGCGGCATGACTCCTTCCGGGGTCGTTATGACCGGAGGCGGCGCACTCACTGTCGGAGCGGTAGAAGCTGCCCGAAGGAATTTGGCTATGCCCGTGCATATCGGCATACCGCAGCGTGTAACGGGATTAATTGATGAAATTATGACTCCGTCATACGCAGCCGGCGTAGGGTTGCTTCTTTGGGGTCACACGGCAGGAAAAAGCGATTCATCCGGTTCTTTGCTTTCCAATTTTGGGAAGCTGGGAAGTGGAGTACAAGTGAAAGGACTTGCCGGAAAGCTCGTCGATCTGGTAAAGTCATTCTTGCCCTAGCATATACCCGCCCCCTCAGACTTGCCCCTGATGGAATTATCACTTATTCTTTTTTTTAAGTATGTTAATAAAACCTGATCTCGCACGATTTGCCAAAATAAAAGTTGTCGGTATAGGCGGAGGCGGCAGTAATGCCGTTAATTCCATGATCATTAATAGTCAAATTAATGGTGTGGACTTTATTTCCGTCAATACGGATGCGCAGGCACTGTTGCTGTCGCAAGCGCAAAATAAAATTCAAATCGGGGAAAATTTAACCAGGGGATTGGGCGCCGGCGGCAGCCCGGATATCGGGCGGCAGGCTGCGGAGGAATCCCGGGAAAAAATTGCCGAGTATTTACGGGATAGCGACATGGTGTTCCTCACCTGCGGCGAAGGCGGGGGAACCGGCACCGGAGCTACCCCGGTGTTTGCCGAGATAGCAAAGGAATTAGGAGCGCTGACGGTCGCTGTGGTAACCAAACCGTTTCATTTCGAGGGAACACGGCGCATGGTTTCGGCAGAAGAGGGAATTGGTAATCTCAAAGATAAGGTAGATACCCTCATTATCATTCCCAATCAACGATTGCTAGAGGTCATCGACAAAAAAATGACGTTGGTAGAAGCGTTCCGTGTGACGGATTCGGTATTGGGACAGGGCGTGCAGGGTATATCCGACTTGATCACCATGCCGGGACTTATCAATGTGGACTTTGCTGATGTGCGGGCGATTATGACGAACGCCGGAAGTGCGCTGATGGGTATAGGCACGGGAGTCGGAGAAAACAGAGCATCGACGGCAGCCAGAACCGCAGTCGCCTCCCCGCTTTTGGAAACAACCATCGAAGGGGCTAAGGGCGTACTGTTTAACATCATCGGCGGCAATGATCTCACCATGGCAGAAGTCGATGAGGCCGCCAAGCTTATTTCATCCGCCGTTGATCCTGATGCTAATATCATATTTGGCGCGATAATCGACGAAAAAATGGTAGACCAAATTAAGATAACCGTCATCGCGACCGGATTTGACGAGACCAAGAAGCGGCTTCGCGAGCTGACCGGTAAACCCACGAATGATCCGCGATACGGCTACCCGCGCACAGCTGCATCGTTTAGCAGGCCGGTAAATTCACCGTCTGCCCCGTTGGAACGTCCGGTAAGCCCCCCGGCCGGAGGGCCACCGCCGATGTTTGAGCCATCAGTAGACGAAACGCCTCCGGAAGAAGATGAATTTGATATCCCCGCATTCCTAAGACAGCGGAGCTGATATCCCCCGCATTGTGGTTATGCAGCCTTACCTCTATACTGAAGTTAGATCGGAGTATATATGAATAAAAAAACAGTCGCAGTAAGTGTGCTCGTACTACTTGGGGTATATTTTCTCCTTTTCCATACGGCGCCGTTTCCTTTGAATCATGAAGCTATCGGGTTGCCACCCTTTCATACGGTACATGCCATTTTTGGCGTAGTGCTGCTTGGAGCAGCTGCCTTTGTTTGGAAAAAGAAATAATGTGTGCTGTCAAATTTGACATGCGTGTATAATATATTCACATGATTATCCAACTTCTGATTAACGCGCTGGCTTTCTATATTACCGCCTACATTATGCCCGGTATCACGATAAGCGGGTGGGCGTCACTGTTTGTTATAGCAATTGTATGGGGAATATTGACGGTGATTATAAAACCCATACTTATCATCCTCACGCTGCCGATCAATATTTTAACACTTGGATTATTTACCCTCGTCATCAACGCAATACTTCTGCTTATCACCAGCAGCATAGTACCCGGATTCCGGATTGACGGATTTGGTACGGCATTACTTGCCGCAATCGTGCTTTCGATTGTCAGCGGATTTTTGAATGCCTTGAAGCAATAATTATTTCCCCGCCCTCACTATTTCTTCGTCAATGCGCTGATTCTCAACCGTCCCACCGTATTTTTTGTTGTAATGCCATACTATAATTGATATACTTATGTTTAGTGCATGTGATCCCGGCTATCACCGGGGTACTTCGGCGGACTCAGTGTAAAGAGCCGTCAAGATGCAGAAGGAAGAAAGCCGTTGAGGTAAGTAGAACCTTCCGGGTACGCCCGTAATAGCTGTATGAAGATACCCTCCTTTGCATAAAGCTTCGGCGGGTAAAAAAGGTGGTACCATGGTTCGGCGAGCTCACCACAAGCTTGACAACCATCCTTTACGTTATAATGACAAAGGATGGTTTTTTTATGGCAAAGAAGCATACATTTGCGGCGGTTAATCCCACTATCAGCTTTCCGGAGTTGGAAGAGCAGATACTGTCGTATTGGAAAAAAGAAAAGATTTTTGAAAAATCCGTTGATCTGCGCCCGGAGGATAAAACCTGGACGTTTTTGGATGGCCCGCCGTTTATTACGGGACTTCCGCATTACGGCAGTTTGCTCTCCAGCATCCCCAAGGATGTATTTCCCCGGTACTGGACGATGAAAGGCTACCGCGTGCGCCGCGTCTGGGGATGGGACTGCCACGGGTTGCCGGCAGAAAACAAAGTGGAGATGAAGCTCGGGATTAAACGGAAGAAAGATATCGAGGAAAAAGTCGGGATCAAACGCTTTATCGATGAGTGCAAAGGATACGTAGAGAATGTCTCCGAAGAATGGGAATGGTACGTGGATCATATAGCCCGCTGGGTCGACTTTAAACACGCCTACAAAACCATGGACACGCCGTATATGGAATCCGTCATGTGGGTGTTTAAACAGATGTATGAAAAAGACCTGATTTACAAAGGACTGCGCGTTTCGTTGTATTGTCCGCACTGTGTCACCCCCATATCCAATTTTGAAGTAGCGATGGACCCGGATAATTACAGGGACGTGACGGAAGAAACGGCGGTATACAAATATCAGCTCGATAATGAGGAAGATACGTATTTACTGGCATGGTCGACAACTCCGTGGAACAAACTTGCCACTCCCGCACTTGCCGTCAATCCGGCACTTACCTATGTAAAAGTCGGGCAGGGAGGAAAAAAATATATTCTCGCCAAAACAACACTCGCGATGCTTACTGCCGATCCCTATACGGTGCTTGAGGAATTTGCGGGTAGTAGCCTGGTCGGTAAAACATTCGTGCCGCATTTTACGTATTACCAAGTCGAGAAAGGTAAACGTGCCCATGTCGTAATCCCCGGAGATTTCGTTACTGCTGATGAAGGCACGGGAATCGTCACGATTGCCGCATACGGCGAAGAAGATTTGGTCGTGATGCAAAAAGAGAATATCCAGCTTGTGCTGCATGTGGATGAAGAAGGGGTGATGAAGCCTGAAGTTACCGGATTTGCCGGCACGTTTTATCTGGATGCAAACGCACGGGTTTTAGAGGATTTACAAAAACGCGACCTCGTATACCGGGCAGACCAGTACACGCATGCAGTGCCGACCTGCTGGCGGTGCCACACCAGGTTGTATTATGCGCCGCAAAACGCATGGTATGTCAATGTACAGGCGCTCAAGACCAGGATGAAAGCCACAAACGAGTCGGTCAACTGGTATCCGGATCACTTTAAGCTCGGCCGGTACTTAAAAAGTCTGGAAAATGCGCCGGATTGGTGCATTTCGCGCAGCCGTTACTGGGGTAGCCCGGTGCCGGTGTGGGAATGTCCCAACGGGCATAGATTTGTGGCCGGATCCATCAAAGAGTTAGAAGAGGCATCGGGAGTTACCATTACCGACCTCCATAAACCGCAGATTGATGACGTGACGGTCACATGCCGCGAGTGCGGCAAGCGCTCCGTTCGGGTGCCGGAAGTGCTGGATAGCTGGATCGAGGCAGGGAGCGCATCTTTTGCAGAACGGCATTTTCCGTTTGATCAGTCGGTCACATTGGATGACTTTTTCCCGCCGGATTTCATCGTCGAATACACGGGCCAGATCCGGGCGTGGTTTTATGTGCTGCACGTTATCTCAACCGCGCTCTATGACCGCCCGGCGTTTAAAAATGTTGTTGTGACCGGGGTTATTTTGGGTACGGATGGCCGCAAAATGAGCAAAAATTACGGCAATTACCCGGACCCTAAAGAAATGCTGAAGAAATACGGCGGGGATGCCCTGCGGTTGTATCTCCTCGGAACGCCCGTCATGCACGGAGAAGATATCCGCATATCGGAAATTGATTATCGCAACCAGGTGCGGGGCATCCTGTTACTGCTTTGGAATGTGTATAATTTTTTCGTTACCTATGCCTCCATAGACCAATGGTCGCCGTCAGGCGGGACATGTACCCCAACCCATGTTATGGACCGGTGGATTATGTCCCGTATGTCCGGAAATATCCGGCATATGACGGATAAGGGGTACGAAGTCTATGATACCCCGGAAGTCGTGGGACAAGCCTGGATCTTCATGCGCGATTTGTCCCAGTGGTATGTCCGACGCATCCGTGACCGCGTGGGCCCAAGCGCGCCGAACGGGAAAGATAAGGATGATGCATATCTGACACTTTGGACCGTGTTGACGGAATATACCAAAGCACTCGCACCGCTTATCCCGTTTATCACCGAAGAAATATACAGAAACCTTACCGGAGAAGAGTCGGTGCATTTAGCCGACTGGCCGAAAGTAGAAGAAAAACGAATAGACCAAGAATTAGATCAATTAATGGATTTCTTAAGAAAGGTGGTTGAGGCGGCTCACGCAAAACGAAAAGAATTGGGATTGCCGGTTCGTCAGCCACTTTCTAAAGCTACGATTTATTCAAATTCTGTCACAGAATTACCAAATGATTGGTTGAATATATTTCTTCAAGAGTTAAATGTTAAGGTTGGTGTTATTAAATCAACTGATAAGGAATTGTCAGTTGAGTTTGACACAGTGATTACCCCGGAGCTTAAAGCGCAGGGTGACGCGCGCAAGCTTATCCGGGAAATCCAAATGCGGCGGCGCGAAAAAGGCTGTAGAATAGATGAGCGGGTAGGTCTTGTGTTACCGGAGACGCAAAAAGCATCTCTTGAAGCATTAATTCCGGAAATACAACGCGAAACGCTTGCCACAACAATAACATGGGGGGATCACACGGATATAGTTACCGCAGCGCCCAGCACCAAACAGACTGGGTAATTTTTTTGCCTCTCTTCCTTCTGGGGTTAGTCGGACTGTTTGTTCTGCTGACGACGAATACGGCGCTTTTCTGGCAGCAACTGCTCTTTTTGGTGATCGGAGGCGTCATTATCTGGTTTTTTTCGGGGTTGGACGCAATTATTCTCTGGTGGTTTGCGCCGTATGGCTACGTCCTGTCGTTATTGCTGCTTGTCGCTTCGTATTTCGGCGAGCCCATTCGCGGCGCTTCCCGATGGATCGTGATAGGAGGAGCACAACTGCAACCGTCTGAGATCGTCAAGCCGCTGCTTATCCTAGCATTTGCCCGTATGTGCGTGACCTACTCGCCCCGGTCGTGGCGGTGGCTCCTGCTGCATGCAGGATTTTTTGCAGTACCGTTTTTTCTCGTATTTCGTCAACCGGATTTGGGCACGTCCATTGTCTACGCATCCTCCTGGCTTGCCATGATGGTGGCGGGAGGATTTCCTCTCGTCATTTTTCTGCTTGGCGGAGTGGTCGGGGCACTCGGGTATCCCGTATTTTGGCATGCGTTGGCAAATTACCAAAAATCACGGATTATAACCTTTCTCAATCCGGCCATAGATCCCCAGGGAGCCGGATATAATGCGTTGCAGGCAATGATTGCAGTAGGCAGCGGGCAGCTGTTCGGCCGCGGCTTAGGGATGGGAACACAGAGCCATCTGCGGTTTTTACCGGAATATCATACGGATTTTATATTCGCAACCCTTGTCGAGGAATTAGGATTTATCGGAGGGTTGCTGTTACTTTTGTTATACGGAGTACTGTTGTGGCAGCTCATACGGCCATATTTGCGGGGGTCGATAGGGAATCCGTTTGTATTTTTTTATACGATAGGACTTTTCGGTGTATTACTTACCCAGGTCGTGATCAATGTCGGTATGAATATGGGTATTATCCCGGTAACCGGAATTACGTTGCCGTTCGTCTCCTACGGGGGGAGTTCTATCCTGTCTCTTTGTGTAGCATTTGGCCTGCTGCTGGCGCTTCGGAGAATCGGGTCGGACGAAGGAAGCA
>JBBTWM010000035.1:0-9156 GCA_038062795.1 Patescibacteria group bacterium
CTTCAACGCCTAAGCATATATTGCTGTACAAATTTTTCGGGTGGGAGATTCCGAAAATCGCGCACGTTTCGGTATTGCGGAACCCGGACAGAAGCAAATTAAGTAAGAGAAAAAATCCCGTGTGGGTGTCTGACTATAAAGCAAAAGGATATCTGCCGGAGGCAATCCTGAATTATTTGGCGAGTTTGGCATGGTCGTATCCTGACGGAAGAGATATATTTTCCGTTGATGAGATGGTGAGTGTATTTGATATTTCCCAATTGAAGACTTCAGCTCCAATTTTTGATGTTCAAAAATTGAATTGGATGAATAACCAGTATTATATGAAGAAGGGTCCAAAAGATTTTGCTACTTTTACAAGTTTGGCTAGTCAATACAGTGGACAGATAGTTCAAACTTTCGGTTTGGCAGAGTCAACAGCACCTCTCTTCCAGCCTAGAGTGCATAATATTCTTGAGTATGATGCAATGGCTAAATTTTTATATGCTCCCTTAACTAAAGAGGATTATCAACAAGCAATTAATCGGGATTGGTTAAATATGATTATAGAAATGATAGAGTATATTCCTTGGAATCATAAAAGTATTGAGGATGCAATTCGTGCAATGGGAGAATCAAAAGATATAAATCCAAGAGATTTATTTATGGAATTAAGATTAGCTTTGACTGGAAAGAAAGTTGGCCCCCCTTTATTAGAGTCAATTCTTGCTTTGGGAAGAGAAAGTGTTATTAAGATTTTAAAACGTTCATTAGAAGTAGCCCCAAAATGGGAGCTACCAAATGCTTAGACATAATCGATCCAGTGCGGATCGGTTTCGACGGTAAGTTCAAGATACACTTTTTTGTTTGCAGCGACCTCGAGCTCTTTGCGCGCGGCCATGCTGATTTCTTTGATCATGTCGCCGTTTTTTCCGATGATCATCCCTTTGTATCTATCCGCGGAGGTGAGCAGTCTTGCTTTGATATACGTGACCCCGTTATCCTTTTCCTCGATATCGTCAACAACTGCGGTGATTGCGTACGGCACTTCGCGCCGGAGGTTGAGAAATGCTTTTTCCCGGATGATTTCCGAGATAAACATTTTACTGTCGAGATTGAGTCCCGGCTGGACAATGCCTGCAGTATCTACGATTGGTTTGCCTTCAGGGAGATATTGGAATATCGCATCAAGAAGGAGGGGTATATGTTTGTTGTTGAGAGCGGATATTGACACAACTGTATCAAATTCTTCTTCCATAAAACGGTATTGCACGATGTGTGAGGGAGACACTATGTCTACTTTGTTTATGACGAGGATTTTCGGCGTTTTGGTTTTTCTGACTATACCCAGCACGCGGTTTTCTTCTTCCGCCCGTTCCCGGGTGTGGTCGACCATATAGACGATGACGTCTACTCCCCGGTCTATAGTTTCTTCTGTCCGCAAATTTATCCGTGCGGCGACCTGATCTTTTACTTTTGAAAAAATACCCGGTGTATCCATAAAAATGATTTGTCCGCGCTCTTCTTCATAGACTGCCTGAATCGGGAAGCGGGTGGTTTGCGGTTTCGGGGACGTGATAGAGACCTTCGTACCCAAAATGGTATTAAGAAGGGTGGATTTGCCTACATTGGGGCGCCCGACGAGGGCTACGACACCGGCTTTCATGTGTGTATTGTACTATAATAACGGGCAGTTATGTATAAAATGAGCGATGAATCGCTGGTGCGTGCGGTGGCCGAGGGTGATATATCGGCATTTGAACAGCTTGTCGGCAGGTACCAGAGCAAGCTTCTCTCGTTCGTGACCTATATGGTGCGTGATTCCCAGGCCGCTCAGGACATAGTCCAGGAATCGTTTATCAGCCTATACAAAACAATAGACCATGTGGACACATCCCGGAAGTTTTCTTCATATTTATTTTCCATTGTGAGAAATACCGCGATTTCTTATTTGCGGAGCCGGATCCGTCACGCACCGCTAGAAGAAGCAGAGTCAGTCGCCTCTTTGGATGTGCCCGAAGCACTGGTGACGGGCAAAGAAGAAAAGGAGCGCATAGAGACCGCGCTGGATGCTATCGATACGAAGTATAAAAAAGTCATATCGCTTTACTATTTTGAAGATTTGTCGTATGAAGAAATGAGCAGGTTGTTGCGTCTGCCGGTCAATACCATACGGACACACCTACGCCGGGCCAAAGATGCATTACGGACCGTACTCACCTATGAAACGCAGTAATATCACACATTCGGTAATGGATAAAGTCGTGCGGTTTGAAGAGCAGCGGACCAAGCGGTGGCTCGCTGTATTTGTCATAACCGTTGTGGTTCTTACCGGATGTGCTGCATTGTTCCTCTTCTATACATATGCGGTTGTATCCGAGCGTCACACACTCGATGTATTAGCAATATTCTACGAAGATAGGGAAATCATTTCAGAATTTTGGCAGGATACGCTGTCCGTCGCGATAGAGGAATTGCCCCAAAAGCCATTAGTGCTCGGTAGCAGTGCACTTGTGTTACTGACGTATACATGGATTATGACGCGCCGTCGGAGGCGAATCGTTGCCCGGCGTATGGCACAACTTGCAAAACGGAAAAAAAGCAGTGACAATAAGTAATGAGGAGCGAAAGCCTATGAAAAACTATCTGCCGGTTGTTATTGGGGTGTTGGTTATTGCAGGGGCGGGAATTTTTGTCCGGCAATATTCCATGAGCCGGAATGTAATACTCAGAACGCAGGAAAGTGCCGTCCAAACGACTCCCACAGGAGAATCGTCCGCTCCCACGAAGGCCGCAACGAAAGATGCGTTGGTTGTGACCTCCGGCATCACGCTTACTATAAGCACGCCGTCGAACAACACGACGGTATCGAACAGTTCGTTGGCGGTGAAAGGGAAAACGGTAGCCGGGGCAGAGGTGTTTGTAAATAACGCGGAAACAAAAGCGGATGCAAACGGGAATTTTTCGGTGAATCTCACGCTGGAGGAAGGCGAAAATTATATTCTGATTGTGTCAAACGATGCGGCCGGAACTTATGCTGAGAAAGAGCTGACGGTCACGTATACCCCGTAAGTGCTTGCACTGAGCACAGTCGTCAAACTCAGTGTAAACGAGTCGAAGTGAAACTTTTATACCTCGGTTTGCGTACTACATATAGACCCACCCATGCTAAGGCTATGGAGGGCATGAAGGAGGATAATTTCTTATGAATGCAAAACAAAAAGCCGCAGGTTTAGCAATACTCTTCTCGATAAGTTTGGTTCTGCCCAGTATGGTATCCGCCGAATCCGTACAGGATGCCCGTGAGAATTTGCGGGAAGCCCGTCAGGATGTACGTGATGAACGTAAAAATTTGATGGATCAGTTGCGTGACAGAATGAGTTCCCGTGCAGGGGATATGAAACGTTTCCTGGGGTACGGAAAAGCAGCGATCGGCAGCGGCACACTCACCGCCAAAACCGACACAACGCTGACCATAGAAAAAGACGGGAAAAGTTATACCGTCAATCTGGACAGTAAAACGCAGCTTCGCCGCCGGTTCTGGGGCAAAGCTGAGCTTTCTGAATTCAGCGTTGGAAATATCGTCAATGTGATAGGCCTTTGGACTGATGACACGCACACCGCAATCAACGCGAAGCTTGTCCGTAATATATCCATCCAGAGACGTTTCGGTGTGTTTTTCGGAGAGGTGAAGTCACTGTTGTCCGGCGGCTGGGTGATGAGCACCAAGAGTGAAAACCGCGCGGATCAAACGGTCACGGTTACTTCAAGCACGAAGTTTGAAAACCGCAAGGGTGAGACGATCACGCAGGCGGATATCAAGGTTGGTCACAAAGTGCGCGTGCGCGGACTGTGGGACAGGACACTCAATACCGTGACAGAAGTGACACAGGTGAAAGATTTTGATCTTCCACTGGGGCCAACAGGTATCCTAACACCGTAATGCGTGTTACACACAATCAGGTGCGCTCCTTTCACAAGATGATATTTTCCTGGTGGAAGGATAACAGGCGTGATTTGCCCTGGCGCCGTACTCGGGATCCTTACCGCATACTCGTTTCCGAAGTGATGTTACAGCAGACGCAGGTTTCCCGCGTATTGCCGAAATACAACGAATTCCTCGCGGCATTTCCTGACGTGTTTGCGCTGGCAAATGCGTCAACGGGAGATGTGCTCAGAATCTGGAAGGGAATGGGATATAACCGCCGGGCATTGTATCTCAAGCGGGCCGCAGAAGCGGTGGTTGCCGCATATCACGGGAAATTTCCTGATAGCGAGCTATTACTTACTAAACTTCCCGGTGTGGGTACTTATACTGCTCGAGCAATTATGGTGTTCGCTTATGAACAAAATGTGGCCATGGTTGACACAAATATACGTCAGATTATTATTCACTTTCTATTCAACGGGCTGCTACAAAAGGAAAAAGTTATCCGGGAGACTGCCGATCGGTTGGTTCCCGAAGGACGCGCTTGGGAGTGGCATCAGGCGCTCATGGATTATGGGGCATCGGCGTTACCAAGAGATGCTGTTAAACGAACGGTAATGAAAAAGGCGGCTATTCCGTTTAAGGACTCCGACCGTTTCATCCGCGGAAAGATCCTGGATTATCTGCGGGCAAAAAATATAAATGAACAATCACTTATCGTGGTTCTGTTACGTGAGCATGGTCGAACAAGAGGCAGATACATCGCAATCATTTCCAAACTCATCAAAGACGGATTGGTGATTAGGAGAAGCAATTTCCTTACGTTGCCGTATTAGTGTTTATCTATTGTCGCCTTCTCCGGATATGACACCGCGAACCCGCCGGTCTTCTACCTTTTTGGCGTTTTGAGCAGCTACTTCTTCTAGATCGACGCCTAATTCACTGGCACAGGCGGTAAGATACCATAATACGTCGCCGAGTTCTTTGATCATTTCTTTCCGCTTATCTTCGGTGAGAACCCCGTTGAAATCACGGATGAGTTTCTTTACTTTGTCCGCGACCTCTCCTGCTTCTCCCGCAAGGCCGAGCGTGGCATAGGCGACGTTGTTTCCCTGATTCGGGTAAATAGATGTTTTCTTTACGATTTTTTGGTATTCCTCAAAGTTCATAGTGATTGGTTGAGTATATATAAATCCTGGCCATAGGTATTTATCCCGACAAGCGTTGCTTTGCCGGCAAGGACTGCTTCGTATGGCCTGCAGGCGCGGCACCCGTCCTCGCGGCATTTGAAATGTCCGAGTTTGCGCGCGAGCGCGACTTTGCGGGCCAACTCCAGGATTTTCTTTTCCGCCGCTTCAGCATCAGGCAATTGCATATCAATAGGTGAGTCGTCGCGGTCGAGATACCAGTAGCTTATGCCCGTGATGGGTTTGGTTTGCGTGTGGCTCGTAAGCAAATAATAGATGGGCAGTTGCAGCGAATCCGGATCCTCATCGAATTTGCCGGTTTTGAAATCGATAATGCGGACACTGTCTGAGTCCTCCCTGTATTCCAGCCAGTCTACTTTGCCGCACAAAATAATATTGTCTTCTTCTGACAGCCAATAGTACGGAAGTTCCTGGCGGATTTTTATCGCTTTTTGCGCGAGAGGGCCCGGATGGGCGGAAACCCGGGTAATCATGTCGCAGGCGCGCGCTTTGAATTTTTCTTCCTGGTCATGGTCTTTGAATCCGCCTTTTTGGCCGCTTATGTTTGCCCAGATTTTTTCAAACGTATCCATGAGCGGAGTTACGAAACGTTGCTCAACAGGAAGTTTGGAAAGCGAGTCTATCGTATCGTGGACTGCCTGTCCTAATGCAAGCGGGGGTTCTATGATAGATATTTTGTGATTCGTTTTTGGGTCACGGTAGACGTTGCGTAAAAAATACGCACGCGGACATTTGAGATAATCGCTTATCGATGAGTGGGATACCCAGACTGCAGAATATTTATCTTTCATTAGCGTATGAGAAAAATACCGATCGTGGTGAGTATAGCACCTAGTATTTTTTTGCCAATATGTGACCGCTCTTTGAGGAAGATAGCCGCAAGAACGACGGTAAGGACGATGGTGACTCTTCCTACCACGCTCATTTGGGAAACTAAGGTACCGTTATGTACAGGAAGGTAAAAAGAAACGGCACCCACCACATAGAGGAAGCTATAAATAATCAAATTACCATTTATTTTTTTCATTTCCCGGAAGAGGACGGGTATTTTTTTGGGATACATCATGATCAGTATGACGCCCGGGAGGAATGACATGATAGGTATGTACGAAAATACATCAAACGATTTGAGCATAAACGCATCGAATGTGACCGCCAGGCCATAGCATGCGGTTCCAAGAAGTGCAAAACCGACACCCTTATTTATTTTGAAGGTATGCCGTTCATATTTGACTAATAATATCGCAATAAGGACTAGGGCGGCTCCGGTCAGTTGTGTAATCGTGAGTCGTTCATGTAAAAAGAAGAAGGAAATGATGATGGTGACGATGACACCGGCACCGCTCAAAATCGACATTTCGGATGCTTCTATAATTTTTATAGCGCGGAAATTAAAGAGGGTACCCAGAGCATATAACAATGCAGCACTAAGCAAATATGGCCAGAACGTTAATGGCGGCGTATGAAATCCCATGAAGACTGCGACTATTGCGCTGAATCCGGAGAGCAGGAATTGAAAAATAATAGATGAAATCACCGCGTCACTTGCATCTTCTTTCATGGCAAGTTTCTGATAGAGCGATGCGACGGAAAAAGACAGAACATTGATAGCGGCAAATAGTAACCAATTCATGTGGTTATTATATCAGGTAACCCGTGATGGTTACGGAAGGTGGAAATGGTCGAAGATCGACAGTATTCCATTGGTGTCTACATGCCCGCCGATGAATCCGGCATCACCTTTGGCACTGATCAGTGCTTTGAGGGGGTCTTGACCATTTTCCAATGTCGCGGCAAATCCGCATAATTCCATAAACTTCCAGTCGCTCGTGCTGTCGCCGACTCCCAGTACTGCTGACGCATCAATGCCAAGATGGGATAATACGGTGGTCGCGGCCTGCCGTTTGGAAATGCCTTTTGGTGCGATACCGCAGAATTGATGCGGCATCGCAATAGGGTGCAGACTCCAGGTAATTTCGAGCGCGTCTTTGAACGGGGACAGAGCGGATTCAACTGCCGGCATACCGGATTCATTTGGTACCACCGGCGTGATTTTGTATATATCCTGCGTCTTTGCGATAGCATCCAACGCATCAACCAATATGGGTTCGTGCTGCAGGATATGCGTGTGAATGCGGGTGAGGTCGCTGACTTGTCTGCGGAGTAGATAATATTCATTCAGTGTGTAGACTTCGGTATAGAATTGCCTCTCAAGGCACACGGCGATAATTTCTGATGCGATCGGCTTCGGCAGAGGGTGGGTTTCTATGATTTGGTCTTTGATCGGGTCGATGATCACGCCTCCTGCATAAGTAATGTGCGGATTGGTGAGTTTAGCGGATTGGATGATCGGAAGGATCGAATAATGCGGTTTGGCAGTGCACAGTATGACCGGAATGCCGCGCGCACGTATTGCTGCGAGCCGTTTGATCACGTCTGCATGCGGATATGGGGAATTAACGCCGATTTTTTCGCCTACCAGTACGCCGTCAATATCGAGGATAAGAGCCAGGATCATCCATCGATTATAGCAAACCGGAGAAAGAAAGGTATTTACAAAATACCAACCCGTAGTATAGTGTAACTGCTGCCCACCTATTCTGATGAGAGAACGACAATTATCCAACGAACACAAAGAGGCAACACCAAACAATATATTTCATGTTACGGTTATCGGGGCTGCATGTTCGGGCAAATCCACATTGCTGGGCGCGCTTCAGGATCGGGGATTTTCCGTTCACACTGAGCCGGATAATCCGGTATTTCCGCTTTTTTTGGAAAACCCCAAGAAGTTTGCCTTCCAAAACCAACTGCATAAAACGACACAGCTGATGCAGCTAGAGATACTTGATACGAAAGCCGAAGGGCTTACCGATCCGCACTTCCGGGAAAGCGGCGTGCTGGCCACCGATATCTACAACCGGTATCTGCACGATCAGGGACTCATCAGTGATGACCAATTTACGTATTTGCAATGGCTGTATGATCACCATCTGTCGACGTTCCCCAAACCCGATCTTGTCGTGTACCTTCATGCCAACGACGATACGATCAAGAACCGCGCGATCAAGCGCGACGGATTGGTGGCGCATGATCCGCATGAACTGCAGCCCTATTGGGACAGATTGCTTGCGGATTTGGAGAGCCGCGGCATACAGGTATTTCGTCTCAATACCGGCGATCATAAAGTACATGAGTCGCAGGAATTGATTTTGGATGAGGTCGACCGGAAAAAAAGTCCCTCTGTACAAGCTCAACAAACCGAACACGCTCAACATGATGAATCCGATGAACCTGTGGTTGGAACGATTACCTACAGGAGTATCCGGCTCGAGGCGACCCTACCCGAATAACAACGCGGCTTTTTGTGCGGCACTTCTTACGTGGCGGTTTGGTGTTTAAATAATTTCCAATAAATAGAGTTATTCTGCAATAATAGTGCGCGCATAAGACAATGTCGAGTTATGATATATCTAGAATTTTGTAGATTTTCTTTCCCGACGGGGCAAATACTTCTACCGTGTCGTTTTTCTTTTTCCCCGCGATAGCGCGGCCGAGAGGGGATATGTGGGAAATCGTGTGTTGTGCCGGATCGGATTCGTACCCGCCGACGAGGGTATATTCATATTCTTTATCAGCATCTTTGAGTTTTACCGTACTTCCTATTTGCACCGTGCCGTCATTTACCGAGGTGACTATTTTGGCGAGCCTAATAAGTCGTGTTATCCGGCGCAATCTGCCATCGATAAAATTTAACTGCTGCCGGGAGGCTTTATAATATCCGTTTTCTGATAGGTCACCCATCTCACGAGATTTTTTGAGATGGTCAACGGCTTCCGGCCGTTTGGCTTCCAGTTGTGCCTTTTCCGCGACTATCTTGTCGTATCCAGCCTGGGTAAACGGTATTCGGGGTTCTTTGCGGTTAAGTAAGAATTTTGCGATCTGTACCATACTGAGAGTATTGTATCAGTAATAACCGTGGGTCAACTATTCCTGAGTTCGTTCCTATGGGGTATAATACGTTCACTTGCGGGATCGTAT
>JBBTWM010000036.1:0-2312 GCA_038062795.1 Patescibacteria group bacterium
ATGTGCATGTGATTTGCGTGACGGACGGAGCGAGCGACCCGCGGTTTCACCCGATAGGCGGGAAAAAGTTATCTGATGTACGCAGCGTCGAACTTATGGCGTCTGCCAAGGCGCTCGGCGTAGAGCACGTGCACTTTCTCCATTTCCAGGACGGGTCGCTTAATAACAATATCTACCATGAGGTTGCAGATAAACTGACCGTGCTTGTGACGCAATATAGGCCGTCACTCCTTATTACGACGGAACTCCGCGGGGTATCCGGTCACCTGGATCATGTCGCGGTTGCGATGATTACCAGTTTCGTGTACCGCAAGCAGACTTGGATAGATGCGATTTGGTATAACTGCGTCAGACGGGAAGTGAGTGACGCGATGCAGGATTATTTTGTCTATTTCCCACCGGGGTTTGATCAGGAACACGTTGATCTCGTGGTAGACATTACCTCGGTATTTACACAAAAAATCGCTGCGGCCACATGCCACGCTTCACAACAAAAAGATGTAGACCGTGTGACAAAGCGATGGCTCGCATTACCCAAAGAGGAATGGTTTTTGACCGATGTGCGACGGGCGTCTATAGAGATTGCCTGATATTCCGTTTCAGGGCGTAAGCCACGAGCCGTTTTTGTCCTGCGGCAGATAGAGCGGCTGACTGTAGCGGATAACGAACCGTTCGCAGAACTGTTTTTCCGGAAGCTTCTCTATGTCAAAGTCGTCGATCGTAAATCCCGATGGATAGGCAGGTAGCGCATATTGTCCGCACAGATGATCATTAAATATCATATAAAGCGTGCCGCCGTCAGCGAGCGTGGGGATTGCAATCATCGGCCGCTTGATAAACTGTTCTTTGCAGGGCGACGTTTCCGAAAGGATATACGTCGTGTTTCCCCTTGCGATATCAGCCGACGGCGGGCAGGTATCCATAAATGACGATAATCCCCATGTGTACGACTTGTCCCGAAACGCTTTGCGGATACCGGGGATCGTATCAGCCGAAGGGATATTGTTATAAAAAAGGAAATTCCGGTAATATCCTACCGATGATGAGGCCGAAATATTGACAACAGGAGTGTTTTGGGCGTTCGCAAGCGTCATATAACGGCTATAGACGCGTTGGCTCAGGCCAAACGATTCCGAGTTGTAATACGGGAAACGGAAATAATAAAGATACGAAAAATTAATAACGGCGATGATATAGATGAGCGCAATGGCCGCTATGAGCCATAGGCGCCGGGATTTCCGTACAAGCCCAGCGGTAGATACGACGCCGTAGCCGATGAGCATGGTAAGAAGCGGGTACATGAGGGACGCCCGGTGCACGTATGTGGTGCCCACGGTCGAGAGAACAGATGGCAAGGTGGCAACTGCTATAAGTATCCCGAAAAGCACGAGGAGTCCCGGAGCAGTCTGGAATAATACACCGATGCCAATCAACAAAAATAACGCATCGACGGGGTAAAATAACCCGTGCTCCCACAGCGAAAACGTCGCGATCCCCTCGCCGTTGGTGAATAATATCGACGGGGAAAATGCGCCGAAGAATTTAATCATGGCAGCTTTTGCATAGACCACCGGTTTATTGGCAAACAACCGGGTGAGCGGGGATGCCAGGGTTAAGCGCCGTTGGCCGTCTACGTCACGCACGATTGACTGGTCATACGGGGTAAAGAGTTGATTGACCCGTACATTTGCATCTAGGTTGCGCAGGTGCAGGACGAAGTAGCCAAACATGGCCGCGGAAACCACGCCGACGATAGCGAGCCATACGGTTTCGCGCCGTTTATGCTTGAGAAGCCAAACCCCAACGAGCGACACGCCCACAAAGGGCAGGAACAGTACTTTGGTGCCGATATAACTATAAAATCCGATGAATAGGGGTATGAGTGCGAGAAGTAATGCGGGGCCTTTGTACTTGGCGAGAATAAACAGTGCAGCAAGATAGCCCGTTATGGCAATCGGTACGTCGTATGCGGTCCTGCCATAATAGACGCTCCAGGGATTTATGGCCGCCATGAATCCCGATATCAAACCTACCCATGGGCCGAAAAAAATCGATGCAGTAGCCGCCAGGAGTAACACATACAAGATGCTCATGAGTGCATAGCCGATGCGGGCCGTAATAATCGATAAACCGAACGGGCCCACAAACGGCAAGCTGATGATGTAGGGGAATTCTGCCTTCGGTATTTCATTGGGTACCGTGGTAAGCGAAAGGGGAGACCAATCCTGCGAAATGATGCTGCCCCCTGTGTGATAGATGGCTTTGGCGTTTAATACGTAGTCCAACTCATCGGAGACGAGGCCTGTGGGGAT
>JBBTWM010000037.1:0-3624 GCA_038062795.1 Patescibacteria group bacterium
TGTTGAACGACCTCCCGGCAATCTATCGCTTCGTGCATACCAAATAACCACGCTCTGCAAAACGTCTTAACACCTTATATTTTTTCTTCCTGCGTCTGCATACACACGGCGTCTGTATTATCTTCGGTAAATGTTCCAACGGGAGCCCCGGCAAAAACGACATCATTTCGAAAATGATTACCTCGTCCGTATCCATGCCGGTACCCGGTGTGAAACATGCCGGTACATTTACCCTTCCGTATATCTTTTGCCGTCATTCCCATCACAGGGCCCTCAACATGTAATGGGCACGCAGGACACAACGACCGTAGCCTGCGTATCCGTCTTGCGATAGCTCCACTGGCACCTTTTACATCTATATTTGTGTCACCGGATATGAATGTTGCTTTGTCCGCATGTGCTCGACCATATAGCACCGGCAACATCTCTATAGAGATAGGTTTTATCATACGACCGCATACTATTGTGTATATGTGTCTAATGCAAGTCAGTCTCTGGATTCCCAATGTCAGATTTACTATACTCACTGCAATGGAAGATTCATCGCAATCCCGCATAATTCTCCCGGCAATGATCGTAAGCGCACTATTGTTTATTGGAGTATTTATAGCATTCCAATCATCCAAATCCCGCCCCAGCACCATCGTGTTGCCGGGAGGAAACACCTATCTCGGGCCCAGCCCGGCTCCATTCATAGCAGTAAATACTGCAACAACCCTAAGCGGCAAAATTCCCATCCCGGAGCAAACCCATTGGGTTACAAAGAACGGGACAATCTTCCCATACTCTTTCTCGTATCCCGAAATGCTTTCCCTGGGCGTCTTCCCGGATGATCCGTACGATGCCATCACAGTTTTTTATCCCGGCACGGATACCAACGCCAATATTTTTTTCCGGGTTGAAGATCTTACGAAACTGAACAAAGAACAGTATATCGGCAAACCCCTGGAGTACGCCGGTGCCTGGTGGAAGGAATACCGCTGGAAAGGGGTTGCCTCTGTTTCCGAGTTCACTAACCGCAACGGACTAAAAGGGTATCGCGCCAAATACCTCAACGACCAGGGACAAACACCGTATGACCATATATTTTTTGAGGTGCCTGCCTCGCCGAACGCGAGTCAAGGCGGGCCCGGGACCCCCAATCTCATCATTTGGCTAAGCGGCAATATATTTACGCCGGAAGTCTTTGATGATATCGTCGACTCTGTCGCATGGCAGGCACGATAAGCAGCGTGAAAGAGCACGGTATAGTATGACAGAATCACACGGAGCCTTGGAGTCACCGCTTACAACACAAACATCCGAATTTATCGCGCTGTCACAATCACTGGGCGCGAAATTATTTGATTTAACCCAAAAAAATGCAAAACGGGTCAGCGCAGATGAATTTATCGCAGGACTCCCTCCGGATATTCACCGACTTCCGCTGTTTCGAGGCAAAGCTACACTGTTGCATCAAAATCACCCGCACGCCTATGCTGCACCCGTTCTGCGTATTGTACGTGACGCGACAACCGTGATCCAGGCAATACATGATCCGAGTCTTCCGCCTTCTTCATCACTCACGCAAATCGATCAGGATGGAAATACCTTTCGGCTTACTCCAACCCGAAACCACCGGGCAAATATACTGGATGGTATGAATCTTCGAATCGGAAAAGCTGTGGACACCGATACGCATATAAAAATACTCGGCGGAATTGACGTATCCGTCACAAAAGATGGGTTCGCACACGAAAAAACTCCGCTTGAGGGGATATCATTTATTGACGCACGAACCATCATTGCCGATATCATCGGCGGTATACCGGTACACGCGCGGCTTTGGTTACGGGATGTCAAACGGTATGGTTCGGCTCCGCAGCCGCCGCCATTCGATTACAGCCGGGATAAATAATGAAAACAGGGTGATTGTTATCGCCCTTGGTAAATTTCTCAATCATCCGCTACCATAGTACTCGTGTACGCCATCATCGCAGGTTGTATCATTGCATTAGCCGCATTTGAAAACATCTGGCCGGCAATCGCCGGATTTTTCCGTACGCCGCCCGGCTTCGTATTCTTGGGCACTGTGCACCACCCCGCTGACTATTTTTACTATCTTTCCCAGTTTGCCCAGGGAGGATATCGGTGGATCACGACAGTAAATCTATTCACAAACGAACCGGTAGCTCCCTCATTCGTGGGCTGGAGTAATGTGCTCGTCGGCCGGGTTTTTCATTTTTTCGGCATCTCCCCGCTTATTGCCTACCAGGTGAGCGTCGTCATATTCACCGTCATCCTGCTGGTTGCCGGCTATCGTCTGGCATACATCGTCCTGGCTTCTCAACGCCCGGCAGGACTTGCGCTTTATTTGTTTGCCCTCTTCCATGCTTTTCCCATACTTCGTGACGGCAAACCATCCTACGGGGATTACTGGAACAATTTCGCCATCCCCAGGGTGCGTTTGGGCGGCGTACCCCACCAGCTGCTGCTTCATGCTGCTTCCATTCTTATGGTGTACTTCATTATTCAATGGATACAATACAAGAAATACACAGTGGGTACACTCGTTAGTCTCGGGGTATCTAGCCTCATCCTTGCCAGCCTGCAACCGGTATTATGGGGGCTCATTATGGCTACTTTGGGGATCGCTTTTCTGAGTGGGTATTGGTTGAAATTATCGGATAAACCAGCCAAAAGCAGCACGCCAAAATTTCTGATGCAACGGATTGGCGTACCGTTTTTCGTACTCGTAAGTACTGGTTTGCCTCCCGTTCTCTATCTCACCCGTCTGTTTACCACCCTGCCATTCTCACAGCTCAAACTCTGGGAAGCGGGGGCACAAAACGCACTCACGCCGGAACACTTTCTTTCCTCTACCGGTCCCGTTTTTCTTATCGCCCTCTTTTCCTTGCCGTTATTTGCCTCTCATCTTTCCTTTGCAAAAATATTCGTGATACTGTTTTCACTGTTTTCCCTGCTGCTCCTCCTCTCTCCCTTGCCAGTCGCGTTAGGCTTAAGCCAGGCGCGATTCATATCGACACTCACCATCCTGTGTCTTTCTGTTATTGCGTCGTCCGGCCTGATGCACCTTTTCAATGCAAAAGGCACCATCACGCGCATGTCCGGTGCATTGCTTATCGTCGGCATATCCCTGCTTCTTATTCCTAACCATTTCAAAACCCTAGAGCTTTCGAGTTCATTTGATCCCGGCAATGCCTATTACTATCTGCCGGCCGCTGATTACGAATTCCTTCAAAAATCCGGTCGTATAGGGAAACCGGATGATACTTTTCTCGTTACCTGGCCGTATAATGTGATGTTCCCGGCAATTACCGGAAAAAGAACCTATCACGGTCATCCGCTACTGACCATTGCATCGCAGGAAAAAGACGCGCTCGCCATAGCTGCTCTCAACGGCTCAATGACTCCGGAAGCAACAAGAGCATTCTATGCTGACAATGACATTGCCTATCTCATTGGGACAACAGACAACGTATATTTGACAAATTCCCCGCTCGTTACCCGTGTGTCTGCCTCAAAAACGTTAGTATTGTATAAAGTCCTATAGTGTGATACACTTACGAATTGAAATGACTACTGCCGAATTTCGACCGGTTGCTGAGATCATAAATCCCCACG
>JBBTWM010000038.1:0-17873 GCA_038062795.1 Patescibacteria group bacterium
GCAACCCCTACCCCAATCCATATGATTGAGGTTTTCCAAACCTGCTCGAGAGCTGAATACTCGCCGAAATAGAGGTAAGGGGCATAACTCGCCGCGAGCCCCAGTGACACGATGATAGCAAACGTCGCGAGCTTACGGTATTGGTCATTGAGGGCTACAAACGGCAACACCCAGACCCAATACCATGGTAAAAATTCCCGTCGGAGTAAAACAAGCGACAAACCCACCAGCATCGCTGCCAACATCCATTCCCTTCCCCGCCTGAACCAAAAAACAGGCAGTAAGAAAAGCGTCATAAATTTCGCCGCAATAGAAAGAGCGAGAAACATCCAGGCGACCCCGTATGCCTTACGCACAAACATGCTGACGGAAAGAAGTGCAAAAGCCGCTAACAGAATGTCATTATGCCCGCTCACCAGCGATTCGATCAGGATAAGCGGATTGAGCGCAAATAACACCAGCCCGTATGTTTTTTGCTTCGGACTCGTGATCTCCATAGCATGGACAAGCGCCCAGCACGCGAGGAGGTAAAACCCTGCAATCATAAACTTCATAGAAAATAACACGAGGATAAAATAGCCTAATCCGGCAAGATACGGCACCAAACTTAGTGCGATCCAAAGCGGTGTATACGCGCTCGTTAAGTGCGTCCAGCGCATAAAGTTTGTCCAGGGATCTATCCCGGAAAACTGCAACGGCGTTACGGTGTATGGATTTTGGTGATATACCAATACCGTTTTGGCGGTAAATAAATAATTAAAAAAATCATAGGAAAATGCAGCAGGATACGAAAATACTAATATGCCGGCAACGACAAAAATTATACGCCAAACCGTTACAAGCTTCATTTCACCCGTTCTCACATGCGTAAGAAGCAGGCCATAGAGCACAAACAGCGAAAGAAGTATGGCCGCATAGAGGAGGGTTGCCACCGGCCTCTGATAGAATCCCACGAACTGAAAACCTTTTTGTATTGTCTGTACGACACTTGCACGGGAAAGCGTAAGATTCAGGTCAACTTGCGTATAACTAAACAGCAACAACGCTGTTGACGTTACTATGTACGCGGCAAAAAGCCAGTGCACTCTCTTCATATTGATACTGTTCGTTCCGTTACTACGTTCCCGGTCGACACGAGGCCGATGTGTTATGTGTATTTTCCCTGCCAGGCATTCATCCGGATCCGCAGCATATCCAAAAGTCCCTGCAAAGAATCTTTGACGGGGCTTACCCGTCTCGTTTCGACATAATGCCATTCGACCGGCACTTCTTTTATTTTATACCCGAATTTTTTGGCCAGAAACAGGGTTTCGATATCAAATCCTGCGGTCACCATAGGACCATGAACTTCGTGGGTAGTACCATATAACTCGAGCCGCGAAAATATGTCTTTGGCAACTGCGCGCTTAAATGCTTTAAAGCCGCATTGTGTATCGGTTATACCCCGTAGTCCCAAAAATAAACTTCGCAGTATCATAAATCCCCGCGCCATAAGAACCCGGGATAGCGGCGCGCCTTCACGTCTCCGGTTCCGGCTTCCTATAACAACGTCAAATCCGCGGTCAAACCACGGTAATATTTTCTCCAATTCCGAAATAGGCGTTGCCTGATCCAAGTCCGAAAACAACACAATCGACCCCCGCGCCTTCAGCATGCCGGATATGACCGTACCTGCTTTACCCCGGTGAGGATTATGGCAAACACTAAATCCCGGATTTACCCGGGCGAAGTCATCTAACAACCTTGGTGATCCATCGGTTGAACCGTCATCAACCAAAAGCGCCTCCCATGCAAACGATTGACGCTCCAAATAGCGTGACACCTTGTCCAGGCTGCCAAGCCGGATATTTGTCTCTTCGTTATACGAAGGAATGACGACCGATAAGAACGGACTGCTCATTTCGCTTCTTCTCCTTTGTAGTGAACCAGCCGCATAACCCGAACAAACGATACCGGCCACTCGCCGTCAATTTCTGCCCTCCCGAACCCGGCTATCTCCCAGAGCGGATGCCCGAGCGGCTTACACTCCCGCTCCTCGCAAATAATAATAAGCTGCTCGGTAACACTCTTCCTGCCGGGATCCTTTTGTGCATTTTCTATCGCAACCGGAGGATTGCCCCAGATTTCAAAAAAATATCTATAGACGTGATCAGAATTTGACTGAGTCAGCAGTGCAAAATTGTACGGGTTGCCTCCCGTTTTATCATATGCGGCTTTTGCGATCATCTGTGCCTGCCCCAGCTGGTTATTCGGCTGGAATTTAAACGGCCTGCCTTCCCAATTCAGATAGAGAAGTCCCGCAACTATGACAAGCGTCGCTGTTTTTCCGACC
This sequence comes from Patescibacteria group bacterium, assembly GCA_038062795.1. Lineage (GTDB taxonomy): Bacteria > Patescibacteriota > Microgenomatia > UBA10105 > UBA927 > UBA927. The sequence goes on from JBBTWM010000038.1 coordinate 2,333, forward strand.
CAATGCAGCCGCACGCTTCGTAAAACAAGCGCAGTCAACACAAACGGCAGTGCAAAAAACAATCCGAAGTAATAATCATATATGCCCTTTTTATAAAATCCGAAGAGCAGCACCGGAATAATAAACCATACGAGAAACAGGACAACCCCGTACAGCGGGTGGGGGTCATCCTCCGCCTGCGTTTTCTTTTTCCATGGAACTTTAAGGAAACGCGTTCCATACGCCAATAACAATCCCAAAGAAACGAATATACTGAATTTGGTTCCCGCAGCCCACACATACTGGGCAAAATCCGGAATATTCACCCATTGTTCCGGAGGCGGCAGCCGGAATACGAGCCTGCCGAACAACCGGTAACTGACGTCTGTTATATTTTTCCAGAAGGTGACTGATACAAGACCGGTGCCCTCTCCCTCCCGCAGAAAATTAATGATGGATATCGTGTTGGGGAACCCGTGCCGCAGTTCAAATGCCAAAAACGGCCCGTACCCGATAATGAACCCGATCACGCCGAGCAGATAATATTTGAACCAACCCACCGATCTTCCATACACGAGATACCATATACCGACCACAGGAAATAAAAAAAGAAAAAGATAATGCAATTGCAAACCGATGCCCAATACCACACCGACCCAAAATAACAGGTTAGGATTCTTTTTTGCTACGGAATGCCATAACAAAAGGACAAGCAGCGTCGAAAAAAACGGGACCAAATTCGGATTCCACGAGGATCGGGAATACGCGATAACTAACGGCGAAACACTGTACAGTGCTGCGGCGGTGAGCCCCACCCACTGATCACATATATCCCGGCCAAGCCTATATACCAGATAAATTGTTCCAATCCCAAAAAGCGCTACCATGACTGCCGCCCCCGCAGGATTAAGTCCCGATGCCCACACAAACGGCAACATAAAATAATAATAGATGGGGCCGAGGAAAAATCCTCCCACAGAAGCCGTGGGACCGAGCAGGGTAAACGTATGATCGACGATCATACGCTTAATAACCAGCATATCCCGTCCTTCATCACCCAGAAACGTCATATACTCGGAAATGCGGTAAAGCCGTAAATACGCTCCGAGCAGCAATATGACACATAACGCAATTGTGGGTATGTGTGGTGTAATCCGAGCAATCAGTTTTGTCATCCGTAATATCATGTATTCTTCCAAATAACCTTGGAATACATCGTGTAGTTCCAGAAAAGCCCAATACCAACACCGAGGATGTAATACCACCGATACAGGTCATTGCCAAAAAATACTGTGCCGAGCGCAACCGTTCCGGATTGAATAATCAAAGCGCCTATGCTGGTTGCGTTAAACTGTAAGAATTTCGGAATAGCTCTGAACCCCTGAATCCTTTTTCCCCTAAACGTCCAGTTATTATTGAAGAAAAAATTGGATATGATCGCGCACTCCGCGCCGATCGCGCTTCCTACGGCAGGATGGAACCCGGATCCCACCAACCACTCTAATATCGTGGTATTGATGATAAATCCTATGGTACCCACGACAGCAAATTTAGAGAACGGGCTATGCCGCAACTGCCTGGCTCTGGCGGTTCCGACGTAGAGAAGTACATTGCGTATATACTGCAGAGGGGCGATTTTTGACCTGCCGAATCTGCGATCGGTAAATTTAATCGGCACCTCGCCGACTACAGCCCCCGCAAGTATCGCGTTATGAAGAAAAGCAATCTGATACACATACCCGCTGTATTTTGTGATTTTTTGCTTCACTAATTCGAAATATGATTTCCTGAACACCCGGTACCCGCCGGTCCAATCGTGCACGCGGGAAAAACCCAGGCCAAACCGGACGATCGAGTTACCGACGATGCTGAATATTTTTCTGTGAATCCCCCAATTTTCGGGTATGGAGCCGCCCGGTATATACCGGCTTCCCACCACAAAGTCAGCGCCTTTCGATATTTTTTTGAAAAACTCCGGCAGGCTTGCCGGGTCATGAGACAAATCCGCATCCATCTGCGCAATGACATCGGCCTTCAGAACATCAACCGCATAGGTCATCCCGCGAAGAAGCGCTTTTCCCAGTCCTTCTTTCTTTCCGCTTAAAATTTTGACATTGGGATAGTCTTTTGCAAATCCCCTGACTTCGTCTTGGGTCCCGTCAGGAGAACTGTCATCCACAACGAGAATGGTGAACGTGTACCCTTTAATCAAATGGGTGACCTCCATGAGCCTGGCCAGCATGGTGCTGATATTATCCCGCTCGTTGTATGTCGGGAGAATAATGACTGCTTTCATACTCGTAATCCGCAAGCTGGCGGGCTAAACTCGTTCTCTCCAGTAGTTGAGAAGGTCCTCAGCGGTTTTGGTGAAGGGGACTTCAGGTTTCCAACCTGTTTTTGCAACAAATTTGGAATTATCACCGATCAATATCGGTACGTCGGAAGGCCGCATGCGCTTGGGATCCTGCTTAATCTCTACTTTCAGCTTACTCATACTGAGCATAAGCTTGAGCACATCCGCAATTTTTATTGAGGTGCCGGTTGCGATGTTATATACCTCGCCCGGATCGCATTTTTCTACTGCCAGTAAATACGCACGAACCATGTCCCGGACGTCAGTATAGTCGCGTGACGCTTCGAGATTGCCCACATATATTACCGGCTCCTGTTTGCCTTTTTCGATGAGTGCGATTTGCTTGGCAAACGTCGACTCAGCGAATGTATCGCCGCGCCGAGGACCGGTGTGGTTAAACCCTCTGGTTCTGATAATGCGCATGTTGTAGGATTGAAAATACTGATAGCCAAGATAGTCCATGGCAACCTTGCTTACCGCATACGGAGAAAGCGGACGCAATGGATTCGTTTCTTTGATTGGTACTTCATTTTCATGAACGAGTCCGTATTCTTCAGAAGAACAGGCAATCTGAATCACCGGATCGATGCCTACCTGACGAACTGCTTCAAATACGTTTGCACTTCCTACGATATTTACTTCCAGCGTCACGGCGGGCGACCCCCATGATGTCGGAACAAACGACTGGGCCGCCAAGTGAAAAATATAATCGGGTTTTATCTTATTGATAGTCGTATACAAACTGTGGCTATCCAGAAGATCTGCATCCTCCAGTTGTAACTTAGGGATGATGGACTCAATATGATCCATTTTGCTCCGCGGCCGGCATAATCCATATACCTCAAATCCTTTCGAAAGGAGCAGCTCTGCCATGTGGCTGCCGACAAATCCCGCAATCCCAGTGATCAATGCTTTTTGAGCCATATGATTCCTCCTTAAAAATATTATTACATTCTACCAACGCCGTAATACATAAACCCAAGCTCCCGCACACGGCTGGGCTCGTAAATATTTCTCCCATCAAATAATACCAAATGCTTCATGCCTTTGGCTAGACGGACAAGATCTATTTGCCGGAATTCATTCCATTCTGTCACGATCGCCACCGCATCCGCCTCGTGCGCGGCCTCATACGGATCTTTTGCAAATGTTACCCCGTGCGGCAATTTGGCTTTGGCTTTTTCCATGGCTATAGGATCAAAAACGGTGATTTTCGCGCCTTTGTCCATAAGGGCCGCGATGATATCTATAGACGGAGCCTCCCGCATATCATCCGTATCCGGCTTAAAGGCAAGCCCCAAAATCGCGATTGTTTTTCCTTTGAGTGTCGTGAAGTGGTGGACAATTTTGTCTACAAAATTATTTCTTGCTTCCATATTCACTTCATGCACGGATTTAAGGAGCTTGAAATCATACTTATATTCACCGGCAATCGCGATAAGCGCCTTCACGTCTTTTGGAAAACAGCTGCCCCCGTAGCCAACTCCGGGATATAAGAAGCTCCTTCCGATACGCGTATCGAGACCCACGCCCTCAAGCACGCGCTCAACATCAGCCCCTACCTTTTCCGCCAAAAATCCTATCGCGTTCGCAAAGGAAATTTTCGTGGCCAGCATGGAGTTGGAAGCATATTTAATGAGCTCTGCCGTTTCCACATTACACAGGACGTTCTTCCCGTCTATTGACTTATGGAGCTCGACCAATATATCCCGCGCTCTATCGGAATTTGTCCCGATAACGACACGGTCAGGATGTAATGTGTCAGCAAGTCCGGTGCCTTCGCGCAAAAATTCCGGAGCGGACGCGATGGCAAACGATGACCCTTCGGGTTTCACACGGTTTATAATTTCAGAAACTTTCTTACCCGTTCCGGGGGGAACGGTACTTTTTGTCACCACCACCTTATAGCCCACGAGTGATTTGCCGATTTCCTCCGCTGCCGCAAATACCTGACTTAAATCGGCTTCGCCATTAGGTTTGGAGGGTGTTCCCACGGCGATAAATACCACTTGAGAGGAAGCAATACCTTCTTTGTAATCAAGAGTAAATGTAAGTCTGCCGGCCGCAAGATTACGCTTGAGCAGCTCATCAAGTCCCGGCTCATAAATGAGCGGATCCCCTTTTTTGAGACGCTCAATTTTTTCTTTTGTTCTTCCGACCACCCAAACGGTATTCCCCAGGTCCGCAAATACCGCAGCGGTAACAAGTCCAACGTATCCGTGACCGATAAACGAAATGGTCATAATGAAAGCTAGTATACGAAAAATAATGATGCCTGTACAGGGACGGCACGTTTGTGGGGTTACTTCATCAGAGGCCTGCATCTTCGAGGCGTTTCACTTCGGTTATCCCCTCATCAAATCCCCGCATCACAACCCCGAGTAAACGTATTTTTTCGTTTTGCAACACTGCATACTGCGGGACCTGAGCACGGCCGGCAAAAAAGGCAGCAAACGTCGTTTTCTTCACCAGCGTCGGGTCGCACGCGTATACCCGCGCAATCGTTTTGGCAACATCATACGGAGATACTCCCTGGCTTCCTACCACGTGATAGATACCGTTTGCGCTATGAGCAAGAAGTGCATCCACGGCAAAAGCTATATCGTCGATAAACGTCGGGACAAACAATTGATCGGCAGGCGCGATAACCTCCGTACCCGCCAAAAGCCGCTCGAGCATTTTGTGTGCAAAATCTTTCTTTCCGATAGGATGTGCGCGGTACGGATTCGAAATGCGTATAACCAATCCCTTGTCACCCAGCCCCAGCACCCGTTTGGCTCCTTCTGATTTTGTCATCGCATACCAGCACAACGGATGGATACTATCCTCCTCTGTATATGTTTGCTTTTTCCCGTCAAATGCATAATCGGTATCGACATACAGGAGCCTTTTCCCGCTTGCAACACACGCTTCAACAATATGTTCCGTGGCAATAACATTTACCTTCCAAGCGGCGCTTTGTTCTCCGAGCGCCCGGTCTGCCTCCGCAGCCTGCACATCCGTATAGGCTGCAAGATGCAGTACCCAGGGAGCTTTTGTATCACGGGTGATCCGTGAAATGATATCATCGCGGTTTGTGATATCGACGCCGTTTTCCAAACTGTAGTTTTCAAACTCGTGCTTCGGGGAAAGAAGCTCCGTGATTCTTGATCCGACTAATCCTGAAAGTCCGGTCCCCAGTATTTTCATAGATGATACGCACCGCTTTTGACCCGCTTCCACCACGCTTCATGTGTTTGATACCAATGAACGGTTTGCATTAGCCACGTATGAAAATCGTTTTTCGGTTTCCATCCCAGCTCGTGGTGAATCTTCGTCCAGTTAACCGCGTACCGCCGGTCATGGCCGGGCCGATCGGCCACGTATTCAATGAATGACTCATCCTTATTCATTATCTGAAGTATCAACTTGATAATATCCAGGTTATTAATATCTTCTGTTATACCACCCACGCAGTAGGTCTCTCCGACCTTTCCGTTTTGTAGTACGGCATCAATTGCCCGGCAATGATCATCGACATATAACCAATCACGCACATATTTGCCGTCACCGTATACCGGAACCTTTTTGCCTTCCAATATATTGGTAATCGCAAGGGGAATCAGCTTTTCCGGGAATTGATATGGTCCGTAATTATTGGAACAATTCGTGATTGTGACGGGCAAACCGAACGTATGATGATACGCGCGTACCAGATGATCGCTCCCTGCCTTACTGGCAGAATATGGGCTTTGCGGATTGTATGGTGTCTGTTCGGTAAACTTGTCTTGCGAACTAAGATCAAGCGCGCCAAACACTTCATCCGTGGATACATGGTGGAAGCGCTTCACCCGAGCTTTCAGCGCCGTATCGAGTAACACGTGGGTGCCCACGACGTTGGTCATCACAAACGGGGCCGGCTCCAATATTGACCGGTCGACATGGCTCTCCGCGGCAAAATGCACAACCATGGCAACACCTTTCATCACAGAGGTGACCGCTTCCAAATCGCAGATGTCCCCCTGGACAAACCGGTAGTGAGGATTCTTTTCGACTTGTGCGAGGTTTTCGAGGTTACCCGCATACGTAAGCTTGTCGAAATTGACAATCTCATCCCCGGGATGGTTTTTGAGCCAGTAGAGGATAAAGTTAGCGCCGATAAATCCGGCTCCGCCGGTTACAAGTAATCGCATTACAGTTTCCCCTGTTTTACTAATTCGGCAACCTGGATATTTGCCTGTAACAGTTCATCATGTGACGTACCCGCATCCACCCACCAATCTATCGTCTCACACAGCAGTGAATGCTCTTTGAGATACACATTATTTAAATCCGTCACCTCAAGTTGTCCGCGCGCAGAGGGTTTGAGATGCCGGGCAAAATCAAATACGCGCTGATCATAGACATAAATTCCGGTTTGCGCGATGTCGGATTTGGGATTTTCGGGTTTTTCCTCGATGCTGAGCACCTTTCCGTTAGTATCCATCTCTATAACCCCATACTGCTGCGCAAGTTTCTTGCGGTGTACGCCAAAAACCATTGCGGCTTTTTTATCCCGGGCAAGTGTCTCTTCAAACCGCGCAATGGAAGCGGTAAGATCAAAATTAAAAATATTATCTCCCAGAATAACCAGAATCGGTTCCTTGCGGGCAAATTCTTCGGCAAGCTTGAGGCCGTCGGCTATCCCGCCCGTAGGATTCTGCTGAATTGCATAGTAAAGGCGCAAACCGAATTCTTCTCCGGAAAGCAATAGGTTGGCAAAATCCCCCACATGTCCGCCGCTTGTTATCAGCAGCACCTCTTTCATACCAATCCGCTTCATCATCTCCAGCGGGTAGTAAATCATCGGCTTGTTATAGACCGGCAGAAGATGTTTATTAGTAACCGACGTAAGAGGACGCAGTCTCGTTGCAAGCCCTCCGGCGAGTATGACACCTTTCATAGGTAATGCTCCTTTCCTCTCATATGGCCAACGCGGCAAGTAATACGATAGCAATCAAGCCCACGAGCACATATTCTATCACAACCTTGCGATGCAAATCCCCGACTATGGCATGGTGAATAATTCCCCAGACAACGTATGTAGCCGAAGTAATACTTCCCAAGATAAGTTGCAGCATACTATCCCCTTGTGCATACCAGATAGTCAGAGCCCCGCCCACGAGTATGCAAAACAAAACGAGTGTATGGAGGAAGGTATATTGTTTCATATAAGGCTCCCCCGCGCCATACTAAGTCCGCTGATGATAATTGTAGCCAGAAACAGAATATGGGCTAGATTATGTCCTACCAACCGAACCACGTGCTTGCGTTTCACCACAAACGCATCGACGGCAAGCAGTCCGATCAACAGCCCTACGACCACAAATGTGACATTGCTGGTTAGTGAGGTAATATTGATTCTTGGCGTGGTGATAACCTGCTCAAATGAGGTGTTTGGGGTAAATGAAGGGAGTAAGACAATCTCAGACTGTTTCACGGGTGATTGCACTTGTACGGCAGGCTCAGTCGGCACGACCGTAGCTACCTGTTGTACGGGCTTCGCTACAGCAGGAGCCGGTCCGGCAGCCTGAGCTTTCGGGATTTGCGCAATCGGAGCGGCATTTGTGGCTCCGAACATTTGAACAACCAATGTCGTTTCTTCACCAGCCAACACCCCGTTCACGACCGCGAATCCGACTTCGCGGTACCCTGCTTTGAAGATATTTGCTTTGTGCGTCGGGCTATTCATCCATGCATCAACCACGCCTGAGCTTGTTTGAAAATTCTTGGCCAAATTTTCACCGGCGAGGGTATACCGGTAGCCAGCAGAAATAATAAAGTCCCAGGGAGTCTTCCCAAGCGGACTATTATGCGCCCAATAGTTATTTGCGAGCATGTCTGCAGCTTTTGCCGCTGCAGCCTGAGATAACGTACCGTTGAGGGTCAGCGCATCCAATCCTGCCTCTGCACGTTTGGCATTGGTTGATGCAAGCAGCTGTTCTACCCGAATGTCGGTCGCATATCCCAATACATCCGGGGCTTTGGTATGGAAAAACTTAATGCCGAGGTTGAAAACCGCAAGTAACAACACGTAGGCAAAAAGCGCCTCCGTATGAAGAGCTTTTGCACGATGGTTGTTGCCTTCATGAGGAACCAGCCAATGATGAAGCATGCGCAGTAGTCGCATATACCTATACTCCATCATACGGCACTGTCGCTGCAAGTGGGTATACCTGATTCACGCTCGATTATTCATCCTCACCCAGGATAATCACAATCTGGGTTTCGCTATCAGGAGAGCTTACCCCCATCGAAAGCGACCCTTTCCACGTACCTTTCGATATTCCCTGGGTATTCATATCATTAGCCGTGAACGTTGAGTCCACTGTCCACCCGTTTTTCGTAAGTTCAGTTTTATAGAAGCTTACCACCTTATCTGATGAATCATTTGTCGTCATGGTAAGCCAAAAGCCATTACTTTTCCCTGCCTGTGCCCCGGAGAGCGAACTGGCGACCTTGGCTCCCGGATAGAGCGGAAAATCTTTTGGGAACGTATCCGGCACAGTGTTGGACCCAATGTCCACCTTTGCTCCTGTTTTGGGATCGGTAAACGTCATCTTCCCTTTTTCCAAATCTTCTATATTCGTTTTCACGCCCGTTTTGCTCTCGATTGCTTTCTCTACCAATCCGCTGCCGATCTTATTGGCAAAGAACTTCATGACTACGGTTCCCCCGATGCCCACGAGTACCAGCAGCACAAGACACCCGATGCCGACAAACACTAACGGATTTGTTGATTTCTTCTCAGTTTTTTTATCTGCCATAGGAAAAACCTCCTTTTCTATTGGTATCACGAATAGGTGGGGGTAGCAAGTACCTTTTTCCCTGCCTTGCCGGCAGGCAGGCCGTTTACCGGAATACCCAGGAGTGTCGCCAGTGTATTTGCGACCGCAAGTCCCACCCGGATACCGGTAAATGATCCCGGCCCGGTAACCACGGTAATTTCCGTAATATCGGATAACCGCACGTCGTGTTGGGTAAGCAGCGACTCAATAAGCCGAAGCAGCGCCTGCGAGCGGCTGCCATCGTCAGGCGCTTTTTTTGAAAAAACGTGGCCATCCATAGATACCTCTATACGGGCTTCCTGTGACACCGACGTATCGATATGCAGTATGATTTTTTTCATATGAGTTCCCCGGGTTTGAGCACTATTGCACCCTGACGCACTATTGTAGCCGGGGTACGTGTGGCATCCACCACGGTCGAGGCCACCCCCGCGCTACATACACCGGGCACCACATAATCGACTAAGCGCGTCAGCTCGGTATCCAAATCTTCAAAACGAAACGGGGTCGGATTCCCATGGAAGTTGGCCGACGGCCCCAGAATCGGAATGCCTACTCCGCGGATCAGTGACAGCGCGCCGTCATGATCCGGCATGCGCATACCCACGGTATTCGTACCTCCCCGGATAGGGGAGTACAAACGGCCGGTAGTACATGCCGACACGATGGTTAATGCCCCGGGCCAATGTGTTTCCATTAAACGTCGCACAATATCGTTCGGATGATCGAAGTAGGGCAGTGCCATTACTTCGGAATCAACCAATACCGGCATGGCCTGCGTGAGCGGCCGTTTGCGCAATCGAAAAAGCCGGTCTACACTCGCACTCCGGTCTATTCTGCACCCTATACCAAAGGCGGTATCCGTAGGAAATATCACTATCCCACCCTGAGAAAGCACGACGATTGCGTCACTGATTGTGTTATCCATACGAGACTCCCTGTAGGTTATGACTTCCGTTGTTTTGCGTTTCGAAGCGGATATCTATCCGTCTTTCCGGCAGCAGTGTGCCCAGGCGTTCCGGCCACTCGACAACAACCAGGGATTCGGGTTCATGAATCATGTCGGCAAACCCGATGGCAGGTACATCTTCTGACGAAGTAACGCGATATAAGTCCAGGTGATACAACACCCGCGAAGTATTTGGTATATCATGACGTCGCACAATGATAAATGTAGGGGAGAGCAGGCGAGATGTAATTCCTAATCCCTTTGCAAACCCTTGTGTAAATGTGGTCTTTCCGCTGCCTAATTCACCCCATAAACACACAACCCGAGGCAGTTCCCTCCCCTCCACACCCCTCAGAAAGGAATTCCCGAATTTTTCGCCCAGTTTCTGAGTTTGGGCGGCGCTTTGGGTAACAGTGTCAAAAGGCAATACCATATCAGTCCTGCTCCGATGCCGTCAATTATAACATCGCGGGGCTGGCCTTGCCGGCTCGGAACAAATTGCTGATGCAATTCATCGGTCATCGCATAGAGGATGGTCACGATAAATGCGTGCCGGAGCACTACCGCTTTGTCCCCTTTGGCGTTCTGTCTCCAGAGCGCACGGGCAGTAAGGGTAAAGAGCACTGCATATTCGACAACATGCAACGATTTGAAAAACAAAAAATTCCAAACATACTCAGGAGACACCGTCACGCTGTGGCGGCTGGACAGGAAAAAAATGATACCCATCCACAAAAAAACCGGACCCCACCAATAGAGCACGGTCACTTTTGGTGCCTTTGTTGATCGATATGCGTTTTCCATACGTCCGTTTTTTGTAATGCGAGGGCTACCGCCAGTAATCCGGTACCCGTTCCGATAAAAAGCAATGAAAATACTACCGGGCGCGCTGTGTTCCCTGATGGTGTACCGATTTTGACAACATCGGAGCCTGGTAAACCCGGTATATCTGCATCTTGTGATGCAACTTGCTGTGCTCCCAGTATATCAGAGACCCCTGGGTTTGTCGGTCGTATAACAACAGTCGGCATCAGAGTCGGCACACGTGTTGCACTCACAATGGGAGTTCCCGTCGGTTGGCTTGTTGGTGCTATGGTGAGTGTCGGGGTAAGCGACGGGGACGGAGTAAGGGTTGCGGTAGGATCAGGTTCGTTGATAGCCACGGTGAGTGCATTGGTCGACCAGTCACCGGTAAATGAGCCGTAATAATACCGCACCTTCAGCGAATAATCACCCTCCCCTTTATACCCACTATCGGAAAAATCGCTTTTAACAAAAAGTGTCCCGTCCCATTCGCCAATTTTCACTGACCGCTGGCTTGCATTTGAAGCACTATTTTTCACCCATCCGTCACCAAATTTGGTAAACCCAAAATATGAGTTGGTTGTACCGGATTGAAAAAATGCCCCTTTGATATAAATGGTTTCCCCATCAACAAACCCTGACGTTGACGCAGTGACAATCATGTCCTGATCACCGAATAACAGCGTCGTGGGGCTTGTAATCGTCAAGCTTCTTGCTGCGACGGAGGGCGAAATGGGGTACCCAAAAAGTAATACGAACACTCCAATAACACGTAGCAGCTTGCGGCAGGACATTTGGGTTCATAGTATAGCAATAAAACGGAAAATATTTTGTACGATTTATTGCACATGAAGGTAAAAACTTATGAGGTTGCTGCCGTGATCGATATATTTAATTTTTATGATACTGCTGCCGCAGGATTGGCTCGATGAATACAATTCTCCGTCCGCTGGCGCCCGTATCACATCCCCCCCGGTTGACACCATGTCAAAACCGGTATGAATCCCTCCGGAATAGCTGTACCGCCATGACCACGGAGTTTTACCGAAATGTTGGGTCAACCGGATCGTATCGGAAACCGGCCAACTCCAGCTGCCACTGCCGACACTCCAGTCACTCCCGCCATTCTGGTCATCCTTGACCGTTTTGTTGCCCAGTTGTGACGACGGATCGATCCATGCTCCCCCTTGGCGCACTTCAAAGTGCAAATGTGCTCCGGTCGAGCAACCGGGATAACCGGAATTCCCGACGAGAGCGATCGGATCACCTTTTTTCACCGGGCCCACCTTCACAGAATCTATCAACGCGCGTTCCAGGGCCTGTTTCTCGGCAAGCGCTTGAGCCAACAAGCGCTGATATACCACCTCGCTATTGCGCGTTTGATCCAGAAGCGCTTGTTTTTGTTTCTTTTGGCTGGCTAATTCCCGGGTATGTTTTTCCAATTGCTTACGGAGCGCTTCCTGTTCATTTTTCTTTTCCGCACGGGTATCACGCCGCTCGTTATAGTTCGTTTGTGTAAGCTGCAGCTGCTTATACAACTGCGTGTCTTCTTCCTGCACCTGCAGGAGATATTTTGCCCGGGTCAAAAACTCAGAAAAATTTTTACTGAAGAGCAGTCCGCCGAAATTTGACGCGTTTGCCCGTTTATATGTTTGGGGAATTCTATGAAGCACTAATTCCAATCGTTTCGTCTTGAGGTCCTCCAGCCGGACTATCTCCTGGGTCAGTTCACCGATCTCATTATCGAGTATATCGATTTTTCTCCTGGTATCGTCTATTTGCAGAGTAGTCAGCTTCACCTGCGAATCCAGCAACGTGATTTGCTTGGATAATGTATTCGCCTGCGAGTTCAGACTTGCAATCTGCTCCTGATACACCTTAATTTTGTCTTCCACAGACTGAGCCAACACACGCGAATGTGCGATCAACAGGAGTGCTGCGATAACGGCGACCCGAAGCAATATTCTCATGCCAGATTGATAGCAATCACTTCAAATACCTGCGAAGCGCTATAGAGCTCCCCAAAGCTCCCAAGCAAAAACCGATCAACATGTTGCCTGCCAAAAAAACGGCAACGGAGATAAGGAAGGTTGCGGATGTGACGCTCACGAGGAACCCCTGGAACGTCGGAATGGATCCCAAAAAAGAAAACAGGTACGGCCGCAAGTATGCCACAACACCTCCGAGGATAATTGACGCCACACCTGCCCCGGTAAACCCGTAAAATCCGCCCTCGATAATAAACGGCGCCCGTATGGTCCACGGCGATGCTCCGACGAGCGTTAGGATTTCTATCTCGTCGCGCTTAAGCGCTATCTTCATCGCAATCACCGTCCCGATAATGAGGAGCGAGTCGAGAACCAGAAGTAACGCAAGCGTGCCGCCTACCCAACGGATTGCATTGGTCCAGGCTAGGAGGGAATCAACCACATCGCGCTGATACACAACCTCGTCCACGCCTTCCGCGCCTTCGATAATGCCCGCTATCTCAGAAAGAAATTGCGGATCGGTCGCGGACACCTCGAGGGATGCCGGCAGAATATCGGCAGTCACCATTTCAAGAAGCAGCGGATCATTCTGGTTTTGCTGACGGTATATAGCCAGCGCATCTTCTTTGGATACAAAATGCGTTCCGGCCACCTTTCCGGTTGCTTCCAGCTTCGTTTTGAGATGCTCGGCTTCCGTAAGTCCGGCCTTGGCAGTCAAAAAAATCGTTACTTGCGGTTTTCCCTCAAAATACCCCAACACCATCACCGACGCCATGGTTGCCAAAAAGAATACGCCTCCTACGAGAAACGTCAGGAACATGGTAAGCATTGCCGCCATGGCCTGATACGGACTGCGTCGTATATGCGTGCGCACCTCTCTAGTGATTGACATCGTGTTTCCCTGCCTTTCCGGCGATTTTTCCGTGCCTGTCTAAATGATAGTGTCCTTTTGCTTCATCGCGGACAATACTTCCGTGATGAATCGTCAATGTCCGTTTCTTCATTTTATTGACGATATCCGCATTATGGCTTGCAATGATCACGGTTGTTCCCAAATCATTGACCTCTTTGAAAATTTCTATGATACCCCAGGCGGTTTCCGGATCTAAATTGCCGGTCGGCTCATCAGCAAGGAGAATCTTCGGGCCCCCGACGATGGCACGCGCTATACTCGTCCGCTGCATTTCGCCCGCGGATAACTGCAAAGGAAAAAAGTTTCGTTTATCCCCTAATCCAACGAGTTCCAATACATTCATAACACCCTGCTCGATATCAGCCTCCGGCTTCCCCAAAATCTCGAGCACCATAGCAATATTTTCAAAAACGGTGCGGTCCAAAAGAAGTTTAAAGTCCTGGAATACGATCCCGACTTTCCGTCGTAACAAGTGGATATTTTTTCCGGTATAGTTACTTATATCTTCGTTATCTACGGTAATCGTCCCTTTGGATAGCAGCAGATCCCGGATAAGGAGACGCAAAAACGTCGTCTTACCGCTCCCCGAAGGACCGATAAGGAACATAAATTCTCCAGCCGGTATTTCTACGGTTACATCGATTAACCCCGGGATTTTCCCCGGATAATATTTGGAGACGTTGTTGAAGGTAATCATTCAAGTTCGAGCCTGCCCACATCCATGAGCCATGATACTTTTTTGGCGGCAAGTGTTTGTCCGCATACTTTGACGGCGAGTCCTACGTATTGATCCATATCAACGATAGATGAGATGAGATACGCCGTCTGACTTGGTCCGCCGTCACGGATAAGCTTATGCGTGCCCTCGCTGTCAGACCCTCCCTTTTCAATTTTTCCTGAGGCACAATCCTTGAATGTCGCTGCATCCTGCACGCCGACCACCTTGTTGGTCGTTATGGGAGCCCCTTTGGGAGCCAACGGCCCCGTGCTTTGCCTGGACAGCATATATCCCGTTCCGACGCCAAGGAAAAGCAACACAACATATACCACAAGCACGATCCGTGCATCTTGTTTCACGGCATCCAGCGGGACACGCTGAGCGGAAGCATCTACGGGACGAAGGACAGGCGACGGTGTGTCACTGGAAGTAGGTTGTCTCATATCCTCCATTATCACGGCTTACGAATATTTTTTCAAGTACGCCAAAATAAAGTCTTCCAAATCACCATCGAGCACGCGGTCGGTAGCGGACGTCTCAAACTCCGTACGGAGATCCTTCACCATATGATACGGGTGCAGGACGTAGGAGCGGATCTGATTCCCCCACCCCGGCGTTTTATACACGCCGCGTAATTCCTTTTGCTCGCTTCTCCTACGCGCCTCTTCCACTTCCCACAATTTGGCACGAAGCATCTTGAGCGCAAACTCCCGGTTCTGGCCCTGATACCGCTGCGCCTGGCTTGTGATGATAATTCCGGTCGGTGTATGCTTGAGACGGACTGCGGTCGAAACTTTATTGACATTCTGCCCGCCTTTGCCGCCGCTCCGGTAAAATTCCCACACCAAATCCTCTTCCTTTATATCAACGCCCCCTTCTTCGACAACGGGTAACACTTCTACCATGGCAAACGATGTTTGCCGGAGCTTATCCGCGTTAAACGGGGACTGCCGGACCAGCCGGTGCACCCCCGCTTCCGCTTTGAGAAATCCGAACGCGAACCTGCCCGTCACTTCTATCGTGACGCTTTT
>JBBTWM010000038.1:17973-21779 GCA_038062795.1 Patescibacteria group bacterium
TCAAGATCGAGTTTCGCAAGTATTGATGACGCGCGTGACTTTAATTCCTCGTCCATACGCCGTCAATTGTACCATTTTTACGCAGATCCAAAGAGGTGGGACACGAAAGGCACGATAGAAATACCTACCAGCATCGTGATGACTTGAATAACCGACGTCTTTCCGTGTCGTTTCGTAAGAAGCTCAGGAATTAAGTCGCTTGCCGCGATATACAGGAAGTTGCCCGCCGCAAACGGAATGAGGTAGCGTTCAAGATCGGCAAATTGCGCGGTCGCCAAAAAAACCAGGATAGTACCGGCAATCGCGGTCGTTGCCGAAAGAAAGTTGTACAAAAGCGCGCGTTTATTGGAAAATCCTCCATGAATAAGGATGAGGAAATCACTCAGCTCGTGCGGCACTTCGTGTGCGATGACGGCAATAGTTGTCGTAACCCCAAGCGGCACGGAAACAAGATATGCCGCAGCGATAACCGCCCCGTCGGCAAAATTATGAATCCCGTCACCGATGAGGGTAAGGTATGCCACTGGTTTATCACCATGATCATGCCGTCCTTCTACATGGTGATGCCACTGAATCATTTTTTCGAGGCAAAAAAACGATATGAACCCTACTAATGTCCAGAGAAATACGCTATCCGGAAACAGTGCAACCCCTTCCGGTAACAATTCGAAAAACGTGGTTCCAAGTAATACCCCGGAAGATAATGCAAGCGAATAGGTGATGATTTGCTCCAGGGTTTTCCGTTGTATGGAGATGAGGACAGCTCCCAGCAGAGAAAGGAGGCTTACGGCAAATACGGAAAGAAGTGCATACCAAAGTGTCATGAGACGTATTGTAGTTTATTCTGCCTTGGGTTCACAAATCTGAGCACGGAATGATGCTTTATCCTCTTCAGGCAACCCGTTAAATTGCTTGGCTAACGATTCCATCAGCCGCGTGGTCACTGCATGCTGGGCTGATTTCGTCACGGAGTCGATTACCATATTTGTGCCTGTCACAGCGGCAGAACGAACATCGATCGGTGCTGCACCTGTTTCATCCGTCACTCCCAAAACCTGCGCCACCCCCTGCCCGACCTGAGTTCTCATAACGACGTCGCGTACCCGATTCAGCGCTTCCGGACGAGGCTCACTCGTCACCTTCGGCCAAACGAGGCTCGCAAGAGAAATGACGACACTCGCGCCTATGGTGGCCCCGATAAACTGGAATAATGGCATATACGTTTTATTATAGCGCCGGACGGGGTTATAATGGAACACATGATCACCATACTTGGCGTAGATCCGGGAACAGCGCGTATCGGCTGGGGTGTGATTGAGGATATCGGCGGCAACATAACCGCCAAAGCATACGGATGTATAACGACAGACAAAATCGACTCGCCTGAGGAGCGTCTTGCACAGATTTACACTGCATTTACCAACCTGCTTACGACCTATAAACCGGATGCAATTGGTGTTGAAGATTTATATTTTGCGACCAATGCCAAAACGGCAATTGCAGTGGGACAGGCCCGTGGAGTCATCCTTTTGGCAGCTGCACAAGCGCATATTCCCGTCTCGTCCTATAGTCCCATGACCGTCAAAAAAACTATATGCGGCAGCGGCTCGGCCGAAAAAGCACAGGTCGGAAAAATGGTAACCAGACTGCTGCATCTTGAAGAAATCCCCAAGCCGGATGATACTGCCGATGCACTTGCTATTGCAGTGACCCACGGATTCTCGTATAAACTACATGCAGTGTCATCCTCGCAAAGGCGAGGATCGGTATTGGTATTAAACAAAACGAAAACCGATCCCCGAACAAGTCGGGGATGACAAGAAAAAAATGATCGCTCGTCTCACCGGCTCAGTAGTTCGCACGCACCTCAACCCGCTTGTATTGGATGTCCACGGCGTGGGATATGCCGTGTATGTGCCGCAAAAACTCCTCACTACCCTTACCATCAACCGGTCGCTCACCGTCTACACCCATACCCATGTACGGGAAGACGCGCTGCTCCTCTTCGGATTTGCGACAGAAGAAGAGCTGACTATTTTTGAACTGCTGCTTACGGTATCCGGAATCGGCCCGAAAACAGCACTTCTGGTACTGGAGCGGGGGGTAGCGGCAATACGCCGATCCATCGTTTCATCGGATGTAGAATTTTTTATGGCGGTCCCCCGGCTTGGAAAAAAGAATGCCCAAAAAATTATTATAGAGCTCAAAAGCAAAGTAGGCAGTACGTCCGATTTGGACCTTTCCGGCGAAGACGGCGGCGATACCAAAGAAATAATCGATGCCCTGATCTCTATGGGATTTGACCGCAAAGAAGCGCGCGAAGCCACGAAAAAACTGCCGGCAGAAGGATCGTTGAAAGAAAAAATCAAGTTTGCGCTCAAGATGCTCGGGTAATCCCAAATTGTGTTAACCATGAAAAAGCCTATCTCTACAGAACATATCTTAGAAACCAAAGTCACCCCGGAAGAACAGTCGCTTTTTGTCTCGCTCCGGGCTGCGACATGGCCGGAGTTTGCCGGTCAGGAAAACGTCAAACGCGCACTCCACATTGCCATAGCCGCTGCGAAAAAACGCAAAGAAGCGCTGGAACACATTCTCCTCTATGGCCCTCCGGGACTGGGGAAAACAACGCTTGCCCATCTCATCGGCAAAGAATTAGAAGTGAACGTCAGGGTGACAAGCGGGCCGGCTATTGAGCGGGCCGGAGATTTGGCGGCAATTCTTACCAACCTGGAACCCAACGATATTCTCTTTATCGATGAAATCCACCGGCTCAACAAAGTGGTCGAAGAGACCCTCTACCCCGCGATGGAAGATTATGCGCTCGATATCGTACTCGGCAAAGGACCGTCAGCAAGAACCCTTCGGCTCGATCTGCCGCAATTTACCATCATAGGAGCGACCACCAGAGTCGGACTGCTGTCTTCTCCCATGCGGGACCGGTTCGGCGTCGTGACCAGACTTTCCTTTTATGAACCGAAACAAATAGAAGAAATCCTGGAACGGGCTGCCAAAAAACTAAATATCGGCCTGGACAGCGCCGCACGCAGAGAACTTGCCAAACGGAGCCGCGGCACGCCGAGAATAGCGCTCCGGCTTCTCAAACGGGTGCGGGATGTCGCGCAAATCGAAGGCAACGGCACCATTGACGAACCTATCCTCCATCACTCACTCGCGTTGTTTGAGGTCGACAGCATGGGACTCGATAATTCCGACCGGAGATTATTAACCCTCCTTATCGATAAATATGCAGGAGGCCCGGTAGGAATCGAAACACTTGCTGCAGCGCTCACGGAAGATATCGGCACGGTCGAAGAAGTACTTGAGCCCTACTTGATGCAGATAGGTTTCTTGAAACGCACACCCAGGGGTCGCTCTGCCACTTTCGCAGCGTTTACACACCTCGGTAAAACCCCAACCAAAAAACAGCAGGAAGAATTGTTTTAGAGACTCGCCCAATCCGTTTGATGGTCAAACAGCTGATCGTGGAATTCCCAGAATTTCCCCTGATCCTTCGCGCATTCCGCGGCCTCTGCGCTGATTTGTGCGCGCGGGTGGATACTCACCAACGGAAAATGCTTATAGACGAAAGTTATTTTGTCTCCATAATCACTCAGCACTTTCTTCACCGTCGGATTCACCCTACTACAAAATGGACACTGGAAGTCAGAAAATTCTATAACGGTGACAGACGCGCCGGTTTTCCCCCTGATACTCGATGTCCCCACTGACACTTCTCGCGGCTTCGGGTCGAATGCCCCGCTTTTATTTGCATCCTGAAGATTCTGGGAATAATCCGTCACCTT
>JBBTWM010000039.1:0-1770 GCA_038062795.1 Patescibacteria group bacterium
CGGGTCTCTTGGAATCAAGCACGATCATGTCCTCGATAACGATCTCTGTACTTGTCCGTTGGCTGCCGTCAGCCGCCTGCCAGGCCGACGTCCGTAAGCGTCCCTCAACATACACTTTACGCCCTTTCGCAAGAAGCTGGCTGCAAAGTTCCGCTAACTTGTTCCAGGCGACGACCCTATGAAACTCCGTCTCTTCTTTCTTTTCTCCGGAATCAGTTACCCATGTCCTGTTTGTCGCAAGCCCAATCGTACAGACTGCTGCTCCCGTCGGCGTATACCGAAGTTCAGGATCCCGTGTCAGATTCCCTATTAACGTCACTTTGTTTAAGCTTCTGCTGGACATACATCTTCTCCAATTCTATCCCAATCTCTTACTCTTTCACAATTAACATCAGCCGTAACACATCATCCATCAATTTCGCTTTATTTTCGAGTTCTGCTGATTTGACGTTTCCTTCGAGTATGGCCACGAGGTAGGTTGCCATAGTCTGTTTCATAATGGGGTATGCTAATTCTTTTTTGCCGAGTGACGTCACTTCTCTCACCGAGCCGCGCTCACCGACCAGTTTGGCTATCAATTCTTTCTGTGTTTTGGGCTCCGTCATATCCACGGATGGGGCAACCAAAACGACTAGTTCGTACGTACTCATAGGAGGAATGGTACCATAGGAATGGGCAAAATCCAAGGAGGAATTAGCTTCCAATCTTAAATTCCACTACGTCGCCGTCCTGCATTTCGTACTCTTTTCCCTCACTTCTGACTTTGCCAACCTCCCTCGACTTCTTCCACCCGCCCAATGAAACGAAATCATCGAAGGACACAACATCCGCTTTGATAAACTTCTTTTCGAAGTCCGTGTGGATCACACCGGCAGCCGTAGGCGCTTTCATGCCGCACTCTATCGTCCAGGCGCGGGATTCGAGTTCCCCGGTCGTTAAAAATGAAATAAGCCCTAACGTTTCGTATGCCGTACGGATCAGCAAATCCAGACCTGATGAGGTGACGCCCAAAGAAGCCAAATAATCCTTTTGTTCCTGCGGTGTCATCGCCGCGAGT
Organism: Patescibacteria group bacterium; assembly: GCA_038062795.1. Lineage (GTDB taxonomy): Bacteria > Patescibacteriota > Microgenomatia > UBA10105 > UBA927 > UBA927. Next base: position 1,058 of record JBBTWM010000039.1, read on the forward strand.
TCTGATTCCGTCTGAGCACATATGTAGACAATAGGAGACAACTGCGTCTGCGGCGGCGTACCTAACTGTGCCTCCGATACATTTCCGACGTACACGATCGGTTTCATCGTCAAAAGTTGCAACGGACGGACGAGCTCCTGATCATCAGGATCAGTGAGCACTTCGCGGGCGCGCTTGCCGCTATCCATAGCGACTTTCAAGGTTTGCACCAGATCATATCTCGCGCGATCTTCTTTGGTGGCATTCATTTTGGGTTCTGGCTGTTTCCCAAGCGTCTGCAAATCCGCAAGCACCAGCTCTGTTTCGACTATTTCGCGATCCCGCCCGGCGTCTATGCCGCCCTCAGTGTGGATAATATTGGAATCCGGGAAAAACCGGAGTACGTTACAAATAATGTTTACTTCCCTGATGTGGGCCAGGAATTTATTTCCCAACCCTTCCCCGACCGAAGCGCCTTTCACGAGTCCTGCTATATCCACAAATTCTACCGTCGCCGGCCGGAGAGGCGGCAATGTTTCCAGATGGTCTTCTGCTAGGGTAATGGCTGCGAGCTTGGCTAACCGTTCATCGGGCACCGGAACAACCCCGATATTGGGTTCTATCGTCGCAAACGGGTAATTTGCTGCAAAGGCAACCTGCTTTTTTAAGAGCGCATTAAACAGGGTCGACTTTCCAGCGTTAGGAAGGCCCACAATACCGATTTTCAGGTTCAT
>JBBTWM010000040.1:0-1322 GCA_038062795.1 Patescibacteria group bacterium
CACCGCTGGTTATTCGGTCAGTCATATTAACCATGAACATTTTTCGATACATCAGGCGGATAGTATGGGGAATAGTTATGTACGGCGTATGGTGAGTATTCCTACTGTTTTCGTTTCACCGGGAGTAGGAAACCACGCTCCTCTTCTATTGCCTCTTCGCACCTTATGATCCTTCGGATCTACCTCAATCCCCGTTGTTGATCCGAATAGACCGCCGTTTGCACGAATTCTTACCGGGGTCGTCGGGCGGTATGTCGTGGAAGACAGCGAATTCCAAATAAGCCCTTCAGGGCGTGGTTCTCTTCGGAGAGCTCGACGGGAAATAGGTTGTTCTTCGAGCGTGTAATGCAGTAATCTTCCGAGCCAATTTATTTCAATTTCGATTTCGTTTATGCCTGACATGTAGCGATAATAATCCTATAATATATATTTGTCAATTTGGTTGTGCCGGCAGGCCGGGTGATAAAATCTGGTATACTCTATGGTATGAAAACTATTGTTACCCATATCGGTCCCGACCTTGATGCCATTACGAGTGTATGGCTTATCAAAACATTCTGGCCGGGGTGGGAGGAAGCAGAAATTACGTTTGTACCGGCGGGTACGACCCTTCGGGACGCCTCAGGGCAAGCGCTGGAACCGGATAGTGACCCGGAAATTATCCATGTCGATACGGGATTCGGTGCGTTTGATCATCATCAGACGGATGCGGATACCTGTGCCGCCATGCTCGTGTATGCCGAGATCAAAAAGCTTCACGGCCCGGATCCGGCACTTGAGCGTATGATGGCGGTTATTAATGATGTCGATCATTTCCGCGAAGTGTTTTATCCCAACGCAGCGGCAGATTACTGGGAGTTTTGGATGGTAGCGATGATAGACGGCTGGCGATTGATACACGCCGATAATCCTATGCAGATTATGGAGCTTGGGTTCCAGTCACTGGATGGTATCTACAAAGTTATGCTCAATAAAATCTGGGCAGAAAAAGAACTGGAGCATGCTGTAGAATTTACTACCCGCTGGGGGAGAGCCATCGGATTTGAGACGGTGAATGACGAAGTAATCCATCAAGCCCAAAAACGCGGGTTTGTGCTCGTCATTCGCAAAGATGCGAAAAAAGGGTATGTCCGCATTAAATCGCTTCCGAAAGAGGAGATTGACCTCACACCGCTGTATGACCGGCTCAAAAAAGATGAGCCGGATGCCACATGGTTTTTGCACGCGTCCCGGCACATGGTGCTAAACGGAAGCACCAAAAATCCGGATATGCGGCCGTCAAAGAAGACGCTTACGGAACTTATTGATGTGATGAAAGAGGT
>JBBTWM010000040.1:1422-6054 GCA_038062795.1 Patescibacteria group bacterium
TACGGTATACGAGGATACACATACGCGTGCTTTTTTGGATATTTACGGCGCGACAGACGGGCACACGATGGTCGTACTCAAAAAACACGGCGAGTCAATCCTTTCCTATACTTCTAAAGAACTCGAAGTTTTATGGGCGAGCGTGCAAAAGGTGGCCCGGGCAATTGAGCAGGCATACGGAACAAAAATTTTATCAATCGGAATAAACCATGGTGAACCGCAGGGAGTCAAGCACCTCCATATCCATATTCTGCCTCGCTATGATGGCGACGGAGGTGGTATAATGCAATCACTTCCGGGGAGTAAACTGACTGACAAAGATTTTATCTCGGTTGCAAAAAAGATTTCATCTTTCATCGGGAAGTGAGGTGTTTTTATATCTATGGTATTTGTTAAAGCACAACCAGGCGATACATCAGATGCACTCATTCGTAAATTTATGCGAAAGGTCTTAAACGAAGGCATTTTGCAGGACCTAAAAAAGCGCGAACATTACGTCAAACCTTCGGAGAAGCGCAAAGACGAGAAAAAGGAATTGAAGCGCCGTTTACGAAGAAACCGCAAATTAGCGATGCGGTAACCTGATATGTTATTGGATGATCTCCGAGTGCAGCTTATAACCGCCATGAAGAGTCATGACGCGGTCACCGTCGAAACCGTACGGTTTCTTTTGGCCGCCATTCGTAATGTTGCCATCGCCAAATACGGTGCCGAGGGAGAGACGAAAGTGACGGATGCCGATGTTTTGGATGTCGTGAAAAAGCAGGTAAAAACGCATGGTGAGTCTATCGACCTGTTTACGAAAGCGGGCCGCACTGAGTTAGCCGATAAAGAAAAAGCACAGCTTACGGTTCTTGAGCAGTATCTGCCCAAAGAAATGAGTGACGAAGACCTCAAAAAACTCCTCGTACCTGTCGCGCAGTCAGGAGGCGACCTGCCTGCCGGCGAGGCAGGTTTCGGTCCGATGATGGGACGTGCTATGGCTGCCGTCAAAGGTATGGCCGATGGGGGACGGGTATCCGCAATGCTCAAGCAACTGCTCCCTGTTAAATAATCCGCGATTGGTATATTGTACAGACAACCAGAATGATATCCGTACTTTTTCAAACCGAATCGCATTTTCCGGTCAAAAAATCCGTGGTCACGGAGGCAATTGCACAGGCTCTTACCGGAAGGGTAACGAGTAAAGCCGAAGTCAGCGTTACGGTCGTAGGCGACCGCAGGATGCGGGAACTGAATAAGGGGTACCGTAAATTGGATGCGACCACCGATGTACTTTCTTTCCCGCAGCATGATGCCAGCCAGCCAGCACGTCCGTTCGTCGATGCTCCCGACGGTGTTATGAGGCTCGGCGATATCGTCGTTTCGTATCCGGAAGCGGTGCGTGAGGCGACGGAAGAAAATAAACATGTAGATGAAAAAATTGTCGAGCTAGTCCTGCATGGACTTGAACATTTGCTCGGGAACCATCACGAGGAATAGCCTATGTCGTTTTATCGAACGTACCGCCCCCAAATAATTGCGGACATTGACAACGAAAAAGTCAGGGACCAGTTGCTGGCTTTACTGACGAAGGGCCGCAAAGATTTGCCGCATGCATATTTTTTTACCGGACCCAAAGGAACCGGGAAGACCACTGCGGCCAGAGTGATTGCCAAGCTATTTAATTGCACCAAGTCGACCAAGTCCGGGCCATGCGGGCAATGCGGGCAATGCACGTCGATATCCAGTGGTACGAGTTTGGATGTCATAGAGATGGATGCCGCAAGTAACCGCGGGATCGATGAGATCCGACAGCTTCGGGAACGGATCGGTCTTTCGCCCGCATCCGCGCAATACACCATATACATTATTGATGAGGTGCACATGTTGACCACAGAGGCGTTTAACGCACTGCTCAAAACGCTGGAAGAGCCGCCTGTTCATGCCATATTTGTTTTGGCCACGACGGATGCGCATAAAGTTCCCGCAACGATAACCTCGCGGTGCATGATTATCCGGTTTGCCAAAGCTACCAAAACTGAATTGCTGCACGCGTTAGCCCGGGTAGTCAAGTCAGAAAAAATTTCCATATCAGACGAAGCATTGCAGCGAATTGCCGAACTTTCAGACGGCGCGTTTCGCGATGCGGTGAAATTTCTGGAGCAGGTAAGTTTTCATAAGGGAAAAATTGAATTGGAACACATTGATGCGGTTCTTTCTGTATCGACAAGTGTGCATATAGCCCGGTTTATGACACTCCTTGAGGGGAAAGATGCTTCCCTCACCCAGGCATTGGAAACCATACATGACGTAGGAGAAGCCGGAACGGATATGCGCGCCTTTACAACTGATGTGCTGCAGTATCTTCGGATAAATCTGTTAGCACTTGTACAGAATGCTCTCGCTGAGGCGTACGTATTTTCAGACCGGCGTAAACTGCAGGCAGCTATTACGTTGTTTACCCGCGCCTATGGTGAGCTTCGCTATGCCCCGATACAGCAGTTACCGCTGGAGCTTGCGATTATCGATTTGTTTCAAACCTCTCCGATAGCCTCGGATCAGGAACCGGTTCATGGGGTTCATTCCCGTACGGCAAGTAACAGGGAGCCTTTGCCTGCGTCTGTGAGCCCGTCAATACCACCCGCTACCCCGAATGAATCAATGCCGCCGCCGCATGTGTCGCTCGGACTCCTGACGTTTGAAAAACTTATTGAACATTGGCCGGATTTTATCGCCGCGACCAAACCGTACAATCACTCTGTTGCCGGGGTGCTTCGTTCCTCTAGACCAAAGAGCGTGGAAGATGGTATAGTGACGATCGAGGCCTTTTACAAATTTCATCAGGAAAAATTGGCAACCGTACCCACAAAACAGGTACTAAGCGAGGTGCTCAGGAAATTATTCGGCGAGAAGGTTACAATAGAAATTGTTCTCGGTAAAAAATAGAAAGAAGGAGGGTTTTACTATGTTTAATCCATTCAAAGCGTTAGGCGACGTTAACGTGATGCGCAAGCAGGCGATGCAAATTCAAGCCGCCTTAGAGCAGGAAGAGTTTGAAGTGGTCCATGGCTCGGTGCGCATTCTCATTTCCGGCAATCAGAATGTGAAAGTCGTAGAAATAGACGGGGTGGCAAATGCTGACGTACAGAGCGCGTTAAACGAAGCGATCAGAAAAAGCCAGCAAGCAGCAGCGATGAAGCTTGCCGAAATTTCTAAGAACTTTCAGCAATAAATTATTTATTGTCATCCCCGATTTATTCGGGGATCGGTTTTGGTTTTCATTAAGACGAATACCGATTCCCGCCTTCGCGGGAATGACAGTGTTAAAGTATGAAGGAAGTAGTCACTGGTTCTCTGGGCTATGACTATATTATGAATTTTTCCGGCCGGTTTGCCGACCGGATTATGCCGGATAAACTTCATAAGATTAGTTTAAGTTTTTTAGCGGATAAACTGACCAAAAATTTAGGCGGCACAGCCGGCAATCTTGCGTACACGCTCAAGCTTTTAGGTATCGAGCCATATATTATTTCCGCTGCAGGCAATGATTTCTCGGAGTATCAACAATTTTTAGACAAACATCACATCGCGTCAAGCGGCATTCGTGTTGTTGATGATGAGCCCACAGGCTCATATCACGTCGTTACGGATTCAGACGACAATCAGATAGGGGCATTCTATTCCGGTGCCACAAAATACAATAAAGAATTACATATACCAGCAACTGCGGAGTTCGTGGTGATAGGCCCCAATGATCCAGCTGCCATGAAAAAGTTTGTGACGGAGTGTCGGGAGAACAAATACCGATATCTGTACGATCCGGCATTTCAGATTGATAGTATGAGTCCTGAAGAACTACGGTTTGCGATTGAAGGCGCGGAATTGGTCATCGGGAACGATTATGAAATTTCTCTCATCGAACAGAAACTCGGAATTTCGCATGAAGAATTATTGATCATGGGCCCCAAAGCCGTAATTACGACCATCGGCGCGAAGGGATCGATTATTGAAACACGAAGGGAAGCGATTCATGTAAAACCGGCAAAGCCGAAAAATGTTTCGGATCCGACCGGAGCAGGAGATGCCTATCGCGGAGGATTTTTAGCGGGCTATCTGCGTGGATTCGATCTTCTGACCTGCGGCCAAATGGGAGCAGTTGCAGCTGTTTACACCGTGGAAAAATACGGCACCGTCACGCATCAGTATACAAAAGAAGAATTTATCAAGCGCTATGAGGAGAACTATGGTCCCTGGAAAAGTAATCAAAAGCTTTAAAAGCAAAAAGGGAAACGATGTTATCTTTCGGTACCCCAAAGCGGATGATTTTGAAGCGATTTGGAAGTTTGCGAAAGATTTGGCCCGAGAAGATACATTTATCGAATTGAATCGAGAGCCCACCGAAGAAGAGGAACGGAAATGGTTTGATGATATGCTTACAAAATTCACGAAGAATGAATCGGTTTATCTTTCAGTATTTGTGAATGGGACATTTGCCGGAAACACTCATGTTGAGAAAGGGAGATATCGGCATGAACATGTGGGTCATCTTGGTATTTCTCTTTTAGTGCCTTATCGAGATGAGGGGATCGGTACCGCGCTTATGCAAGCGGTTATTGACGAGGCTCGTAAACTTGGATTACGATTGCTCAC
>JBBTWM010000041.1:0-5565 GCA_038062795.1 Patescibacteria group bacterium
GTTGCCGGTCGACATCCTGGTGCCGGCGGCATTGGAAAACGCGCTGACCCGCGAAAACGCGCCGAAGGTGAAAGCAAAAGTGGTACTCGAAATGGCCAACGGTCCGACGACGCCGGAAGCAGACGCAATACTCTATAAGAAAGGAATACCGGTCATTCCCGATATTCTTTCCAATAGCGGAGGTGTCACCGTGTCTGCGTTTGAGTGGGAGCAAAACCTGAAAGGTCAACATTGGACAAAGGCGCAAGTAAACAAAAAATTAGCTACGAAAATGGCTGCCGCAGCAAGTGCAGTGTGGGATATGTCTGTCGCGCACAAAACAGATTTGCGGACTGCAGCGTTTGTTGTCGCCCTCGAGCGGATCTTGAAGGCGATGGTTTGACAAACAATATACACATGTGTATGATGTATACATATGTTAACAAAACGCACCAACATATTATTTGATGAAGAGTTGTGGAATTTGCTGGTAACCCTTGCGGTAAAACAAAAGACCTCAGTGGGAGACTTAGTGCGATCGGCCGCCCGAAAAGTATATGATGCCGATCAAAAAACATCATCTCGACAACGAGCGGGAGAAGAAATTCGCAAAATCCGTGTTTTTCAAAAGGGTCATGTGGACTACAAAGAGCTCATAAACTATGGCAGAAAATATTAATCCGCCATCTTTTGTGATCGACGCGTCATTCGTGCTTGCTTACTTGTTTCCTGATGAATCGAATAAGAGTGTTGATGAAAAGTTTATCGCACATGAAAATGGGGAAGTGCGATTTATTTCCATAGAATTACTTGCGTTCGAAGTGAGTAATAGTTTAAGGGTGGCGGTGATGCGAAAGAGGGTGTCAGAAAAAGTCGCACGGCGTTTATTGACTCGGATGGGGGACCTAGATATCAAGCCATGCTCCGTGGATTTAACGAAAACGTTTGATTTAGCAATGCGGAAAGGACTGACGGTTTACGACGCGTCGTATCTTTGGTTAGCACTGGAGAAGCGGTTACCGCTTTTGACCCTCGACACACAACTCCGACAGCTCAAAGAAGCGAAATAACAAATGGAAAGCGAAACGTTTGGGTTTGCTGCCTTGACAGGCGAGCGTGCACACAATTACTATGGGTATATCAGCACGCACTGCCCCACGCATGTTGACAACGTACCCAAAAGTTCGCTACAGTGAAGCATAGTATGAATACAAAACAAGCCACGTTTGAAGATCGGCTCACGGATATCGTAGTTCAGATTGAGAAGTCAGGGTGGACCGATGAGGATAAAAACGCGCTGTATGCAAAAATCAGCGAGTATCTTCATAGTGTCGTATTACCAGTTATCCTCAAGTTTACCCCAGTCGAAGAATTAAAGGATCTAGCTAATAATCCAGCGAAGGATTCTGTTGATGCATTTGTTGAACTCATGAAGAAGCCTTTAAGTAATCCTAAAATGTCCGAAGAACTCAATGCTACTATTCATGGCGTACTTGATGATGTAGAAACTGCCCTTTCCAAAGGAGGGATATCATGAGCGAGCAATCTATGGGCGCAGAATTAGGAACACCTCGCGATCGAGCGATCGCTTATCTTGAGCTCCGTCAGCATGGAACATACAAAGGGGGAGCGGAGAAAAATGTCAAAACAGGACTTATTCCCGATAAAGTCCGCCGCACCGAGCCGATTGTCGATGCAGTTACCGCGTATGAACAAGTCATAGACCGCATGGGACAAAAAGGCTTTGAGGGATCACAACAGGCATTAGAAAATTTACGTCCGCAAGCATATGACGCTATGCGCGGTATGCAATGGGGGGCGCGTGCGGCAGATTTCCTGCTTACAGCAGCTATTTGGTTTCCAGGTATCGCCGGTAGAGGGTTGATTAAAAAAGGTGCACTTACCTGGGCGATGATGCGGTTCCGTCCGTTGGAATGGGTGTCTGCTCAGGCAGTAAAATTAGGCGGAACACTCGCAACAACAGAAACAGTAGCTCCCGTCGTAAACAAGATTCTCCAAGGCGGGGAACGCGTGCCGAAACCACCCATTGTACCCAAGCCGATGACGGCCTAACTATCATGGAAGAGAAACTCAAAGCGATTCTTGCCCGCATAGAAGCTTCCAATCTCGAAGAGCAGGACAAGGTGAAGCTCTACGCGGTAATTTCCGAAAGCCTTAAAGCGTCCATTTGGCCGACGCTTCTTGCAAACATGCCAAAAAGTGAGCTTGAGGTGCTCGTCAAAAATCCCGGTAAAGCAACCGTTGAGTCCTACCTTCGCCTTATCGAAGAAGCGACGAAAGATGACAAGGTATTGGATGAGGTAAACACTGTGCTTGATACTCTGGTTACGGAAATTGATACCGTGCTTACGGAGGAAAAGATATGACGGAACAAACAGGAGAATTGGCAGCGCCCGTGGAGCGCGAGAGCGGGGTAGTCAAAAGAGTAGCTGAGAAAGTCGGCAGATTTTTGTCGGAAAACTATACCCTGAAAGGTGCCAAGGCAAGAGAGCTTCGTGCGCTGGACACCGTTGTCGGTCACTTCACCCCCGAACAGCAGATGGAAATGCGGTCGCATTTTGAAGCAAAGGCCGAGAAAAATGCAAAATGGAAAGTGATCCGGAATTGGGTGGCAACCGGCGCCGGCATAGCACTTGGCGGAGCAGTGGTCATCGCGGGCCCTGACAAAGCTGCCGCAGCCGTCGTGTTAGCTGCCGGAAAAGTTGCGGAATGGTGGACGGCAAGCGCCGCGCCCGCATTAGCAAAAGCCGGAGCCGCAATCGCAGCACCGTTTGCCGTAGCCGGCGAGGCCATAAAAACTGGGGCCAACAAGCTATGGACCACGGTATATAACTATGTGGATTACATGTTTGATATGAAACCGTTTGCTGTCGATATACCATGGACTCAGATAAAAGATGGCGTTCCAAAGATACCGCCATTCCCGAAGTTGCCGCCGTTTAATCCGCCGAAGATAGAAATTCCCTGGCCAAAGTTCGGTATTAAATGACACTGAGGTGGTGTATAGTATATTGACTAGACATGGTAAGTCGTGAAATATTACAATAAGAAAAGGAGCCCTATGGAAGATAAATTAAAAGCAATTGTAAGTAGAATAGAACTCAGTAAGCTCTCCGAAGAGGAGAAGGCAGAATTATACACAACAATCTCAGAAGGTCTTCAGGTGACGGTGTGGCCTGTGCTTCTCAAGTATATGCCGAAAGATCAGCTCGACTTCCTTGCTGCTGATCCCAAGGGGCGTGTGACGGTAGAAAGCTATGCCAAGCTCATTACTGATACGATCAAAGATGGGGTGGCCCTTAAAGAAATCGATGATCTCATGAATCAGGTGCTTGATGAAGTAGACAAAGCACTGTCCGAAGAGGGGATCGATACAGTAAAAGTGGTATAATAATCTTGCCCAAAGAAGAAAGGATATGTCTATGGCAGAAATAGGAATGTCAATGGAACCACCGAAAAAAGGAATGATTGAGGGTCTTCGTCGTGCATTTACGGTCGGAGGAGCCAAAGAGAAATGGTATCAGGATCACAAAGATTTGGTAGTGAAGTATGCTGACGTGCACAATGGTCTCAATGATGAGCAGCGCGCGCAGGTGATGCAACAGATAGAAAGTGACGCAACTAAGTCCGCAAAGATTGCGGTTGGCAAGCACGTGGGAGCACTCGCGTTGACTTCAGTGGTTGTCGGCACTGCAGGCACATTGATCGCGAGACCGGATTTGGCCAAGCGGTTTATGGAATGGACGCCGAAAATTTTTGGTAAAGAGCGGAGTACCGGAAAATTAGGAGAAGCTGTTAGTAGTGGGGCTAATATAGCACACGATTTTCTTAAGAAAATGATTGATAGGCCGCTAGATTGGGTAGCAAAAAAGACGCCTCTTAAGGTAGATTTCAAAATTGATTAGGGCGCTCAAGCCGTTGCAAAAGCGGCTGCTAAAAATTAACCAATAGTGTTGTTTGAACAGAAGTAAACCTCAATTACAGAAGCACGTCCGAATACACATCAATTTATCGGCCAGGCTGATGCACGGAATCTAAGTGCCGCTGAAGCAGCGAAGCCTGTTGATGTTAAACTGTCTCCTGAGCAACAGCAGGGGGATCTACCTATACACTCCCTGACGGTGTTCAATTGTCAGAATCTCAACCGTACTTGTTTTTGTGTTGAATGTATAAACGATCCGATAATCACCAAGACGATATTTATATAGCCCAGCAAGCTCCCCATGAAGTTTGACGCCAATGACCGGATTTTGTCGGATAGTAAGGAGCGCTTCCGGGAGGCGTTTTTGGATATGATAAGGTAGCTTATGAACGTTTCTGTTTGCGTTTTTTCGAAGATAAAAGTTTTTGGCGGGCATACTCTCTCTTGAGGAACTCCTCCAGTGTAACATATCTTCCTTCCAGAATATCCTTTTTTCCCTGGCGAATATCGTCCATTGAGTGTGTGAGAGAGTAAATAGTCTCCTCCAGTTCGTCGAGGTAGTCAGGGGAGATGAGTGAGGCCTTCACGATGCCTTTTTTTGTAAAGTCGATACGGGTATAGTCCTCATCCACGCGGTCGACGAGGTTAAGAAAGTTTTTTCTGCCTTCGGTAACGGGTATAACGTAGGTCATATGAGAGTAGTGTACAGAAAAGTGTACAGTCTTGTCAAGTAGGGAAGGGTGATTGGGGAGATAGGGGAAATAAGGGTACAATAAGGGAGTGAAGCAAAAGAAAATTTCTTGGAATAAACAGCAGCTGCTGGCGCTTGGGATTCCCATGGTGATGATCCCCGGTATCCTTTTGGCCGTTCTTTTAGGATGGAATCCCACTACGTTTATCAAAACGGATTACTACCAAAATAAGCTTGTATTTCCTGTGTCAGGCACCGTGAAGATGGTAGAAGACGGCGATACGTTTACTCTGCAAAACGGTATGTCGGTGCGGATGATTGGCGTGAACGCGCCGGACAGAGGTAAGCCCGGTTTCGAGGCTGCAAAAACGTTTTTGGAGCACGAAATAGGCAATATGACTGTCTATCTGGAATACGACCGCTATCAGGATGACAAGTACGGGCGGATTTTGGCGTGGGTGTGGGTGGATTGTGAAACGACGCCCGCGATTCTCCCAGCTGACTATATGCATCTTTCCGGTAATCAATCCCGGCCGGGACTCACCGAGAATCCAAAGGGGTGTAAAGATGGGATATTAGTGAATGAGGAGTTAGTAAGAAGCGGCAACGGCGAGATGGTGACGTATACTGACCGGGGAAAGCTCAAGTATGAGGAGAGAATAAAGAAGGGGAAATAGGGAACTAAGGGATTGAAAAAAGTGTGTGTGTGTGATACTTTTTTCTTAGACATGTCAGAAATACCCAAAGGAACACAATTTGTCGGTCAAGCAGACGCACGGAATCTACGTGCCGCTGAAGCAGCGAAGCCGGTAGATGTTAAATTATCCCCTGAGCAAACAGCAGTCGCTGATGTCATGAAACAGAGTGGGCAAGTCCTCGAAGAAAAAATTGTTGACGCTTCAGAGAAAGCAGGGGAGCAACTCAAAAAACTTCAAGGGAAAGCTCTTGTTGA
>JBBTWM010000042.1:0-12167 GCA_038062795.1 Patescibacteria group bacterium
CGAAAATACAATTACATTCAGCATATGGGAATATTTATGCGCTTGTCAAGCGCAGGCAATACTGCTTATGCTCCCCGGATAAAAAACCAGTACATGGCAAACGCGTATGCGCTTGCCCCGACGCCAAATACTATCCATCCCCATAAAAATTTTTGCTGTGGTTTACCCTTTGTTGAAGGCACTGTGGATAATGATTCCTTTTTTTCTACCACCAGCGGAAACGCACTGGAACGAAGATCTGACATTGTGTCAAAGACGCGTTTCACCGTAACCATATCGACTTCTCCTTTTGTCACCCCATGATGAATCAAACTTGACCATGGGATGACCAATGTCACCTGATACCCCCGGAGCGCAAGAGCACGGGAAACTGATTCATAATAATCCTGATTCGTCGCTATCAAATACTGCTGTTCCTGAACCGTTAACGTGGTTGTCGCCACGTGGGCAAACGGGGTAACACCGATCAGTCGCTTTTCGTCGTCTTCCTTACTTTTTTCGGCTACCGTTTGGGTAAAGCATAACTCGTCGCTTAACACCAACACGGTCGGGATTACCGTTTTCGATGTCTGCGGCAGCAACTTGGCAACGGACAGGACAAGTTCATCTTCACTGATAACCTCCATATCGGCGACTGCAGTTCTGGATATGCTACCGCCCAACGGTGCGGGAATATCACTCAAATAGAGATATAAAGCTTCTGATCGTAATATGGCCAGGGCAGACATAGTGATATATCTTATGGAAGCTCTTTCCAGGAATCAATAATGAGCGTATCTTCATTATAGTGTGCTTTTGTCTCGATCTGCTTAAACGCAGTACCGTACGTTCCTGACGAGGTAATAGTGATTCCTGAAACCGTGCTGACCGTAATGACTGCAGACTGCCCGGCAGTGATAGCAAGCGTTTCCCCGGTATATGCCGGATCACGGATAAGACGCAGTAGTGCATTCTCAGTACCACTTTCTGCAGCTGCGTATGCTAACGCTCCGGATTCAAAAATTGTTGTTGATTGTGTGTTGCTAATCAGTGCATATACGGCTCCGGTCGTCACCAACATACCGATAACCATGATATATAACATGGCGATAAGCACCTGTCCGGATGAGTGAGACATGACAACGTGTTTCATATTATCGCTGGCTGACTGACGTATGCATTTCCAATGATTGCTGACCGGACTCGAGTTGGCTATTTCCTGTAAGATTTAGTTGAGTGGACAGCGTGTCACGTCCCGCCGGGTTCTGATCCGAATTTCCGATGCGTGTTACGGAAAAGTCTGTGATGAGTGTCCGGTTGCTGTTGAGCTGTGCCGTACTTGATGCGTTCGTGACCGAAAGATTCGTTCCATCCCAACCATAGTGATTTGTTTGGAGTACACTTCCTTCCTGAATGAGGAGTGTCATGGAAAAACTTGCACTGCCATACGCCGGAAATACAATTGCTTGCGCCCTTCGTATATCATACGCCAGTCTTGCCATGATAAACCGCCCATCCTGTTGTACACCTGTCGTATTGAGCGATTCGACGCGCACCCCGAGTACGGCGACGAACACCTGGCTCATTATCGTTATGAGAATACTGGTGAGTCCCATATAGACAATCAATTCGATAAGGGAAAAGCCGTGTTCGTTTTTCATGGTGATAAGGCAATACTTACATCATTGATAATCGGGGTCAGCGTTGCGTCGCCTGTTATCAATTGTGCACGGTACCGGAAACATCTGGCAGGATTTTCGTACCCCACGCCATTATGAGAAAACGGCAACGAACTGGTTATGGTGGACCCATCGGATGAAGTAAAATACGTGTTGTTCGTTCCATCCGGACCGACGAAGACATACGATGCGTCCGCACAGCTTCCCCCGACCGCATCCGCAGCGGCAAATTGCATCTGAACTTGTGTTTGCGCGCTCGGAAGGGTAAGCGATGCGCTTACCCGGTTAAAGGCTGCTTCCGCGCTGCCGGTAGAGACGTTCGATGCATCAACAATCCGGGAGTCAAACGTACCGGTCAAAAAATAATCCTTGCCGTTTGATCCCGGGCCTCCTTCAATAATCTTGAGCTCGCTTGAGACATCCCCGGTTATAATATAGGAATATGCCCGTCCGCTCGCCGCAAGAACCGTATCTATACCATTTACTCCGGAATTGATCTGCAGCCCGCCGCACCGGGGAAGCGGATTGGTTTGTTCATTGGTGATGTCAACGACCTGATATTCCTCGGCATTGTGACCGACAATAACCGCCCGCGGGCCCGAAACCACGGCAATCCCGATCGGATCCATACCGTTCGTATCGTAGGAACCCAACACCTGTTTGTACCCGGGCGATCCGGATTCGGTATTGACAATAAAAAACTCGCGCTGAGAGCTCGACTGTTCGGTTGCAACATATGCTCGACTACCTGTTGCATTAACATAAATAGCTCTCCCGTCATCAGCCGGAAGTCCTACCTGATCCAGGACCACTAAATTGGATGGGCTACTGACGTCGATGATAACAAGCTGCGCCGTAGAAGAACTCGTAACGACAAATGCTCTATTTGCCACGACGACTAGTTTTTTCCCAGTCCCTGGAAGCGTCACGCCGTCTGCATCAAGAGTCGGACGTGACCCGGTCTTTGCCGTAAGATCAAATGAGTATAGTTTGGAGCCACCGACCATGTATCCAACGGAGCCTAGTGTTACTACTCCTTCGGCATTGCCGTTGCCCGGGGCATTAAAATATCCCGCTTCCGAATATTTGCCGTCGCCGTTTACCCCCCCAAGAGAAATGGTCACAACTTCTTTCGTGTTCGTGTCCGTTGCAAGGTAGGCAAAATCCGCTTCGGTAAACACGTCGTTCGTCTTATATCCGTCAAATGTTCCGGAAATTGTTGCGGTCGGACTCGTTGGATACGCCGGATCGGTCACGATAAGATTAGCGTAGGACACACCGGACGCATTTTCTCCGGTCCCTGCTGCAATAGCGCCCTGTATGGCACTGATTGCGTTGGCTACTCCGCTTTTGGGCAAATCGCGTCCTGAAATGGTAAGCGAGGGTTGGCACCAATCCCCGTACCCTCCGGTTGATCCCAGTACCACTTCTCCGTCCGCTAATTTGATTACTTTTGTATGCTGGGTTACGTCTCCGGCCAAAAAATCCGCTTCGGTGGTATCGGTATAAATAATATTTTTATGACGGGTCAAATATACAACGGCGGTCATTGTGGTCGGCAGTGGAGTCAGCCAGGAAACGGTAATTGTTGCCTTGCGTGTCGAGGGATCAACTATTCCGCCGGAAGGTACTATGGTTCCTGTTTGATCACGGGATACTGATGAAAATGTAATACTTCTGGTAAACCGGTCAATTGATTCACTTCCGGATACCAGCGTCCATCGTGAACTCACGGGAACGGGATAATACAGAATATTATCGCTGTATGCGGCAAATTGTACCCACCCGGCCTCGCGAATATTCCGTACTACTTCCTGTGCTTCTATCAACAGGTCGACTGCGCGGGTCCGTTCTATCTGTTGTGCTTTTCCTTCGCGGGAAATATAAAACATGGTAAACAGTGCAGGGAAAAAAATAAGCGCAAACGCCATCGCCAATAATAATTCGATAATTGTTTGCCCCGCTTGATGTTTCATAGCACCTTACTGTCTGTTTATAAATACAACACCCGCAGCATTTATCCGTATATCTACCGCATCTCCTAATCCCGTATCCGTCAGTACAACCGTATCTGATCCGCTGGAAAACCCCCGTACTTCGCCGCTTCCCCGTGCAAAGGTAATCGTCTGATCAGGTACGCCGATTACACTAAATTGCATGGTCGGACCCAGCAAAACCACCTGATTTTGGACATTGCCGCTGTCATATACCATGCCCGGATACAGGATGTAGCGATCCTGTTCAAACCGAATTGAATAGTCAACAACGGATCCGAGTGTTACCACGCTCCCTTGCATCGCCCGTATTTGCTGCTCCCGTACATCCCGGATCAGACCCGTTGACAGTTGATCCAACGATGCACTTCTGCTTCCGCTGAAAAGCGACTGCGTTGTCAATACAAACATCGTGCTTATAATCATTACGACGACGACCAATTCCACCAACGTAAATCCGCGTTTTTGCTTCATCCCCTTTTTTGTTTCCTGATAGTTCATAGCGTGCTAATACCGTATCAATCTCTGCGGGACCGCCAATCCTGATTGTGAATATTTTCGTTTAGGATGTAATCAGTACAACCTGCTAGTTAAATTCTCCAACCTGACCGATAAGGTTATATATTGGCGCGATAATTGCCATCATCATCCCACCGACGATAATACCTACGAGGACGAGAATAATAGGTTCGAGTAAGGTCATAAGATATTGCAACGTGGTCGTTACCTGATAATCAAAATATTCGGATAAATCTTCCATTGACGTATCGAGTGAGCCGCTGCGCTCTCCAACTTCAATTATTTTCACCATGAGAGACGGAATAGCTTTTTGTCCCCGCAATCCGTCGGTTAACCGTTTGCCGCCTCCTACATATTCCCGTGCACGTAAAATCGCGTCGCGTATTTCCCGTTTCATAGCAACCGCTTGGGTCAATTCCAGAGCGCTATACAAAGGGATAGCGGAAATAAGCAGCAGGTACATGCTCCGGGAAAACCTGGTAAGGTCAATTTGCCGGGCAATGGATGAAATATACGGCAGATTCAAAAACGTATTTACAAAAAATACCCGCTGTTTTTTATAGAGAAATATAAGCAACCCGATACAGCCGACGAGCACGATAATCGTTGGCACCGTATAGTGAAGAATGAGATTGGATAATGCCATAAGTATACGTGTGGGCAACGGCAAATCCACGCGGAGTCGCAAAAAAACTTCGGAAATTTTGGGGATAACAAAGGTGAGTAACAGTATGAGCACACCCAAAAAAACAACAATGATCACCGCAGGATACGTCAACGCGGAACGAATCTTATCCGAAAATTCTATGTCTTTTTTTACGGTATTTTTTACATCTTTCAGGACGACGTCGATTGTGCCGGATTCTTCCGCTGCCTTGATAATTGCAACGGTCACCGGATCAAAAATTCTGGGATATTTTGAAAGGGCGGCATGTAACGGTTTGCCCTGGGTAATTTCTACCTGAATACCCGTTAATACAAGCCGAAGATTTCCTATCGAGTCCTCCAGAAGCGAATCAACAGCCTCCGCGAGCGTCAGGCCTGCGTTGACCATGGTCGATAAGTTGCTAAATAATCCTAATTTTTCCGCATTCGGAAGCGTGAGGTTATTTGATTTCATATGGATTCTACCTTGGTAACACGAAGTATTTCCTCAATTGTCGTTATCCCCTTTGACACCTTCATGAGACCGTCGTCGAGCATGGGAGTCATACCTTCTTTTATCGCTTGTTGCATGATGACATCGGAATCCTGGCGTTGCGTGATGAGTTGCCGTATCTCTTTGGAAACCACCAGCACCTCAAAAATTCCAACCCGGCCGGAGTATCCCGTAAACCGGCAATTTTTGCATCCTTGCCCTTTATAGATGCGTATTTCTTTGTTTTCACCGGTGGGTATATAGTGTTTGCTGATCACTGACGCCGGCAGGCTCTTCTGCAGCTCGGCTTCGGTTATGGTGGTAGAAATACGGCAATATTCACAAATCTTCCTCACCAGCCTCTGGGCCACAATCAGACTGACACTGGAGGCCACCAAAAATGGCTCAACATGCATATCGGTAAGCCTGGGCAGCGACGTAGCGGCATCGTTTGTATGCAGCGTCGATACGACTAAATGCCCGGTAAGCGCGGCGTTGATGGCTATACCTGCCGTTTCTGCGTCTCGGATTTCCCCGACAAAGATGATATTCGGGTCCTGCCTCAGAATCGAGCGCAACCCGTTAGCAAATGTTAAATCCGTTTTGGAGTTTACCTGAATTTGATTCACCCCCATAATACGGTACTCGACCGGATCTTCGATCGTGGTAATATTTTTATCCCTGACATTTAACATCTTTAACATGGCGTATATTGACGTCGTTTTCCCGCTGCCGGTCGGCCCGGTCGACAAAATCATGCCATAGGACCTGCGCAGTGCCGTATTCACTTTTTGGATCGCACCCTCCTCCATACCCAGATCAGCGAAACTAAATAGTTTGAAATGGGAAACAAGCAACCGCATCACTACTTTTTCCCCTTCCACCATCGGGATAATGGATATGCGGATGTCAACGGACTGGTCATCGTGCTTAATGCGGATTTTCCCGTCTTGCGGCGAAGAATGCTCGTCCGTGCGAAGATTGGCCTGTACTTTGATGCGGCTGACGACCTGACTATGCATCGTTTTGGAAAAATTCAGCACATCATGCAATATGCCGTCAATTCTAAACCGCACCAGGGAATCCGCCTCTGCAGGTTCTATATGAATATCTGATGCAGTTTCATCCACTGCGCTGTGCAACAACAAGTCAACTATTGCAGAAATCGGCGCCTCATCTTCACGCGTAAACCGCTTCATCAGATCGGCAAATACCACCTGCAACTCGCGTTTATGAAGCTGCAATGCATTGTGGACATCGCGTTCCGTCGCGTAGTGCACCAAAATTTTCTGGTGTGTTTTTTTCTCCAGCGCGGCGATGACTTGCGTGTCCGAAGGATTTGACGTCGCTACCTTCAATCCGCCGGCATCCCGGGCAAACGGCATGAGCTTATGAACCTTTGCATATTTATCCGGAATGATCCGGTATACTTCATCCGGTATCGTTACGTCGGCCAAATTCACAAAAGGAATATCGAAATGCTCTGCCACAAGTTTGCCTAACATTGGGTCTGTCAGAATATTTTTTTGGAGCAGCGCTTCCGAAAGAGGTATTCCTGATGCTTTGGCAAAGGCAACAAGAGCCTGCAACTCACTCTCTGTCGTAATGTGCGCCTTGGTTATGATCTGCTGCAAAACCTCATCGGTAATATTCATAGGGCAGTCACGGACGTTTTCATCCGCAGGTCTACTCGTATCATAGAGGAAAACCACCTGATGAAACAATACGATTGACAAAGAGTGCATGAATTCTTTATCCTAGATATATCCTAAGGAGGGATTTATGAAAAAAACTGCCCGAAGAAGAAAGACTACCCACCCAAGTGATAGCGTCATTATCCAACTTGGAGTTGCATT
Source organism: Patescibacteria group bacterium (assembly GCA_038062795.1). Classification (GTDB taxonomy): domain Bacteria; phylum Patescibacteriota; class Microgenomatia; order UBA10105; family UBA927; genus UBA927. The sequence goes on from JBBTWM010000042.1 coordinate 7,166, forward strand.
TATCGTAGTCGCGGGATTTGCACTGCTTATGTATGTGGTGAAGTATTTCCTGCCATAACAGACCACATCATTGAAATATATTGATCTTACCCAGGTACTTTTCGACCATATGCCGGTCTACCCCGGTGATCCTGATGTCGTCATAAAACAAATTCATACACTGGAAATCCAGGGGTGGAATTTATCAGAACTTACCCTCAGCACACACATCGGAACGCATGTAAACGCGCCGATTCATATGACATCTGCCGGAGCGACTTTGAGCGATCTTCCCCCGGACCGCTTCATGGGCCCCTGCGTACTCTATAAAACGGGCATAACGTGTATGCCCGATACCGGCGTCATTTTTACTACTCAAAATATCGATATGGTTCTTGCCGAAGCACTCGTTAAAACACCTCCGAAATTTATCGGACTTTCCGAAGCATTTGAATTCGATATTGCCGTTGAAAAATATTTGCTTGAGCACGACATTATCTCCTACGAAAATCTTACCAACACCGATTTGCTCCCGGAAACATTTATGTTCTACGGATTTCCGTTGCTAATAAAGACAGGAGACGGTTCCCCGGTACGCGCTGTTGCCGCTATCGAATAGCTTACTCGAGGTAATCTTTGAGTTTTTTGCTTCTGCTTGGGTGTCTGAGCTTTCGTAGCGCTTTCGCCTCTATCTGCCGGATGCGTTCACGGGTCACGCCAAACTGCGCTCCGACTTCTTCAAGCGTCCGCGGTCGTCCGTCTTCCAGGCCGAAACGTAAAATCAATACTTTTTTCTCCCGGTCGGACAGTGTTGCCAACACTTCCTCCATGTGCTCCTTGAGAAGCTGACGGCTCGTCTGATCGTACGGGGTAGGACCGGGATCGGAAATGAAATCGCCAAGATGGGAATCTTCTTCGTCGCCCACAGGAGTTTCCAGGCTTGTCGGCTCCTGGGACACTTTCATAATCTCCCGAACTTTCACGACATCGATTTCCATTGCCTTGGCAATTTCCTCAGGCGTTGGTTCCCGTCCCAAATCCTGCATGAGCCGGCGGCTGATACGGGCAAACCGGTTAATCGTCTCTACCATGTGCACCGGAATACGGATCGTACGGGCCTGATCGGCAATAGCACGGGTAATCGCCTGCCGAATCCACCACGTCGCATAGGTCGAAAACTTAAATCCCTTCCGCCAGTCATACTTTTCTACCGCCCGGATAAGACCCTGATTTCCCTCCTGGATAAGATCAAGTAAACTCATGCCACGTCCTATATATTTTTTTGCGATGGAAACGACCAGACGAAGGTTACTTTCTATTAATTTTTTCTTTGCTCTCCGATCACCTTTTTCATAGCGCTTGGCTAAACTCATTTCATCGGCAAACGTCAGAAGCGGAATACGGCCGATTTCCTTTAGATACATTCTGACCGGATCAGAAATACCCTCGTCGCTTGCCCGGACCAGCGCTTCTATCTCTTTTTCCAAATCCGCAATACTTTTTCTTGCTTCCTGCTCTATATCCTGGGATGTCGTCTCAAACACGTCCACTCCGGCGCGGATGAGCTGGTCATACAGGTGATCTAAATCCGTTATTTTGTCTTCCGGCTTGGGAAAAAGTCCCAAAATATCGTCTTGGGTAACAAAACCGTTTGCTTTGCCTTGTTTGATGAGATTGATGCTGGAAACAGCAACTTTGGGTTTGTGCATAGGAGTACCGAGAGCAAATGTTTATGAAACATTTAGCTTCGCTTACCAGCCATTATAACGTATTTACGCGCTTTTTTCCAGGGTGGCTAATTGCTCAGTGAATGCTTTGAGTTTCTGTTGCAGTGCATCGTGCTCATCGCTCGTGACATGTGCGTCCCGCAGGCGGCGGCTAATTTCCTCCGTCTCGAAGCGGATATGTGCCCGTTTGACTTCACGAACCGCCTTGTCCCACTCACGTACGAAACGCTCCTTATCTTCCAAAAAATCAGAAATATCCCAAAGAAACGCTTCGTCGAATGTCGGAGTAAGTTCACCGGGTAAACTCTCAGCAAAGTCCCTGGCCGAAAATGTGCCGTGCTCTTTCATGAAACGCTCAAGATATTCCATGATCCTGCGGACCGGGAGATACCCAAGGCCTGACACGGGAACAGCCTCAACGAAAGTAGCCAATAACTCCTTTGTTTTTCCCTGAAGTATCAGGGCCGCCAGATACACTTCTGCCTTTTCCAGCCGCGTGAGCGTCTGTTTCTCACTGCCGCGCGGCAGTGTATCCCGAAGCGGTGATCCCAGCGAAACCTTGTGTTTGGTTAAACCATCCTGTATTGTTTCTTCCGAAAGTCCCAAACTTACCGCAAGTTTGCGGATATAATGCCCCTGCACAATCGGGTTATCGATTTTTAAAAGAACCGGGAGAAATTCATCGGATATTTTTCTCTTCCCGAACGAACTTACGGCGTCGAAACGGGATAGAGCCGAAGACAAAAAATAATCATACATCGGCTCGGCATCTTTGAGTGCTTTTTTCAGCTGCACGGAATTTTCGCGGGCTGCTTCATCCGGATCTTTGCCCGAAGGCATGCGGGCAACCCGCATATCAAACCCTATTCGTTCTGCTATCTCAATTCCCCTGCGCGCAGCCGCATCGCCGGCAAGATCGCTGTCGAGAGCAAACACAAGCCTTTCTGCAAACCGCCGGAGAAGCCGCGCATGATCCTCAGTTACCGCTGATCCCTTGATAGCAACCACATTCGATATCCCCTCCTGAAAAGAAGAAATAACATCCAATTCTCCTTCCATAAGAATCGCTTCGTTGGCTTTTTGTATGGCATCCTTGGTCACATCGAGCGCATAAAGGACCCGTCCTTTGACGTATACGGGGGTTTCCGACGTGTTGATATATTTTGCTTCTTTTGCAGCCGGGTCCAATACTCTGCCGGAAAAACCCACCACATTCCCGCGATGATCTTTGAGGGTGAATATCACCCTGCCGCGGAACCGGTCATAAAATCCGCGGCTGCCCCGGATGACTAATCCTGCAGTTTCGAGTATTGTATCGTCGTATCCCTTTTTCCTGAGAAACATAAGTAAACCGTCCCAATCGTTTGCACTGTAGCCCAAAGAAAATGTCTTTATAGACTTGTCCGTCACCCCCCGGTGCTTCAAATACTCCCGCGCGTTCTCTCCGACCGCGTGCTTAGTCAGAAGATAATGGTAGTACTCGCTTGCCAAATGATTCACTTCCAGTATTTTTTGTTTCTGTTTCGCTTCCGGCGTATCTCCCATTCTCCGTTCGAGTTTCACCCCTGCTTGCTCCGCAAGCGTTTCCAGCGCTTCGGGGAAATCGATGTTATCGAGTAACATCACGAAATCAAAAATGCTGCCGCCCTTGCCGCATCCGAAACAGTGGAAGGTCTGCCGATCCGGGCTCACGATAAACGACGGGGTTTTCTCATTGTGAAACGGGCAAAGGCCCTTGAAGTTACGGCCGGCTTTTTTAAGCGTCACGCGTTTGCCGACTATGTCTACAACATTCAGTCTGGATTTGATTTCGTCGATATCGGACATAGGGTTAATTAAGCACCCCCGACTATAGCATGAACCCGTCACGGAGGTCTATTTATACAAATAACGGAAGGGGGAACGGCTGTGTTCTGTACCGCAGGTAATGCTGTATGGCTTCTCCATGATCAAACGCAAACGTATCCCCGGCCGGCAACTGCAGAATCGGCACCCAGGCCACCTCCGTCGACTCCCAATCCTTATCACCTACTTTACGGACGGGAGTTACCAGGAAATGAAACGACACATTCTGCCGGTCTTCGTGCGGCCGATTCGGATCTGTTTTGATAAAAAATAATGTCGGCTGCCCGCCTTCCCAACCCGTTTCCTCCTTAAGCTCCCGGAGCACCGACTGTGCAGCCGTTTCGTCACGATCCATAAATCCCGACGGCAATGACCACTTGCTGCCTTCGGATATTTTTTGAGATCGTTTCACCAAGAGCAATTTCCCGTCTTGTTCCACGATGGCGTGGACGACGACATGCCGGAGGCTTGCTTGCTTCCCGTTTTCAAATATACAGGTAATCATATCAGAATAAACCTATTTCAATATTTTAGATTTTAACTTCTTGGCTAATTTTTCATAAAAGTCATACATATCATGTTCGTCAAACGGAATGAGCATTTTGGGATAGTTGGTAATTTCCGCGGCTTTCAAAAAATGTTTGGCTACCTGTAGTATGTCTGTTGTGGCATCAAACTTTCTGTCAGCGTCAATGAGGAGCTTATCGATACTCCAATTCGTTTTTTTCAGAATACAATATAGATCCACATAATCCCTTTCTCTGGGGTGCGTGCGAATAGTATGAATCTTATTCACAGCAATCTCATACATACTGTCGATTTCTAAACCCTTCCAGTTCATACCCTTAGTGATTCTTTGAGCGGTATAGTGAGCAAAATCAACCTTGAATCTACTGTTGTCCGGATATCGGAACAAAAATGTATAGAATCCGAAATCATCGTTAACGACGAATGCCTGATGGTGTAATTGTTTTTCATGTTGCCTTATCCACTGAGCTATTTTTTCACCGTCAAACGACTGGTCACTAAAAAAATCCAGATCATACGACTCACGGTGATGCAGATACCAACTGCTGAGAGCTGTTCCCCCGCTTAAGTAGAATTGTTTGAGGATTTCCCCTGTTTGGAGTACCACTGCCAGAAATTGCTCCTGTCGAAGGCTAAGCCCTGTTCCTTTTTCCACTTTTTGTGCCATAGGAAGAATTCTAACACTTTTTGCTTGTCCGGATCGAGTCGATCCTTTATGTGTGGCCAAGCGAGTTTCACTTCCTGTTTATCAAGTTTTTCTCCATCCAGTCCATAGTTAATAAGCTGTACTAACCTCCAGAGATTATATGCTTTGGGGTACAGTTTTTTAAACTTCTTCTCATCGATATTCCAGTTAAGCATGGGCTCATTATACCACCATGTATATGGAGAACCATTTACAAAGTTATAACCTATTTCAAGAC
>JBBTWM010000043.1:0-27535 GCA_038062795.1 Patescibacteria group bacterium
GGACACCTGCCTTTGGAGCAGGGTACTCTTGGTTCGAATCCAAGCCCCGCAGCATATACATAACTTGCCCGAATGGGCATGTTTTGTATATACGGGGTTTAGGATGAGAGCCACTGCGCCAGTAGGCGGATGGTTCGGGAGTATGAAGCATTATTGCAACAACGATTGCAATAATTGGCGAAACACTCATGGAGTCCCGCTTCGCGGGACGAACATCATCCAAGCCCCGCAGCAAGATTGGACATCTGGACTGATTAAATGGTTCTGAAATTAAACGAACTATGAATAAAGATTATTTTTTCATAAAGTCCCAAATAGTATCCGACTCTAATAGAGTTGCTGAACTGATAGATACGGGTGTATTTTCTGCTTCTGTGTTGAGAATTTTTCAAGAGTCGGTATTTACAGAAGTCATAATTAAACTCAATGATTTGTTGCAAAAACTTAATCTCTTAAAAGAGAGGATATCTTTTAAAGACGATGTTGATTTGGGAGATATTACAGACCTGGTTTCTAGGATTCGAAATGCCGTTTGTCATATGGAATCTGGGGAACATAAGTTAAAAGATCAACAAATAAAATTTACATTTAATATTGCCTATGGGAAATGTAATCTAATGTCGGTTGGGGAAAAGAGGTTAACTTCGAATTATCAAGATGATATATGTTTCTTTTTCGGAGAAAATAAAATTTATCTTAAAAGACACATTGTTAGATGTATCCAAGAATCTGGAGAGAAGATTAGGAAACTGTATGGTGGTGGCCAGGTTAGGTGAAATGTTATAAGGATAAAAAGGTCCGTGACCGTCCCGCTCAGCAAAAAATTATTTACCACGAGTCACGGTATAAAGGCTTGGATAGTAGAGGAATATGGCTGGCGCTTCCTCTACGAGCCTCCGCTGGAAATCCGTATAAATAACCTTTCGCTTTTCCTGGTCCAGCTCCTGACGGCCGTCCTCCAGTAATTTATCAATTTTTACATTGACATATCCGGTTACGTTTGTCTGTGTTTGCGTTGAATGCCAAAATGGATATTGATCCGGATCAGGGGGAACATCCTGTGCACTAAGTAGCACCTGAAAATCTGCCGGCACCGCGCTTTCCACCTGCACTTTCGTTGTAACACCCAGCGCGGTCCATGCAGCCGCTATCTGTTGTGCTACGTCAAGATACGCAGGGAACGTCGAGAGGGTGAGCTCGGCTGATGTGGTAGCCAAATGCGTGGACTTTAATAATTTTTTTGCTTCCGATGGGGAGTACGAATATTTCCGGACATTTTTGGCATACGCCCAGGACGTACTGCTGATTGGCGAGCCGGCCCGTTCCCACGGTAATTCCGGTATCCCATAGGCTAACCCCTGACGCACGGCTTTGTCATTCAGCTCCGGATTACGCATATTGAAAAATAACGTTACGATACGATCGTAATTTGTGCGCTCATCAACGTGTACGACCCCCCAATCCGCAATCCCTGAGGGCGAACTTATATCCGTTAATTGATCTATTTCTCCCAATTTAAATGCGAGTTTCGCAAGAGCCTCTGTTTGATAAAATGTATACAGCTTTGGCCGTTTATTCCGATTGTCCGCGGGGTACAGCTGTATGGATTTGGCGGTCCCGCCCCGTAACTGAATTCTTCCTATTTTGTACGATCCTATACCTTTGAGTCCGGGTAAAAAAATTGGTTTGGAAACAAGCGTCGGGAACGGACTGTATGGGTATTGAAGGTATGCAATAAGTGTGCGTTCGCCCGTTGGAATTAACGTCACGCCACGAATATTGTAATTAATATCGTGAGCCGTGACTGGTTTGCCGCTATGCCATTTCCAATCATCCCGCAGGGTAAAGATAAAGGTCTTGCCGCTATTCGTGGCTTCCCAGCTCGCTGCCAGCGCAGGAACAGGCGTGCCATCCGGGGAAAGTGACGTCAACCCGACACTCACCTGATTCTGAATGAGTTGCGGCAGCGTGGAAGGACTAAACTCACCCACCAATCCGATTCGCTCTGTGGAAAGAAAAAGAGAGGTGCTCAGGATTGGATAGGTTTTCCAAAAGACAAAAGACAGCAAAAGACCAACACAAAATCCCAAAATAAGCGATCGGGTGTATTTACGCGCAAGTTCTGCAGTAATAAGAAATAGAATCCGTATAGACCTCGGAGCTGTCATAGCGCATGTGATCTGCCTTAACGGATTATCACATTTAATAACGACGTTATTAAAAATATTGCTGCCAATACGATCGTTGAGGTAAATACGATTTTTTCCGCTCCCCTTTTGGTTCTGTACATTTCTCCGCCGCCGAATCCGGCACCAAATCCCCCCTTACTGCTCTGGAGCAGGATCAATGCAATGAGCCCAAGAGAAACCATCACCTGTATAACGGTTAAAACGATATTCATGTTGTACTCCTTTCCATAATATCAAAAAGTGCTAAAGCAAGTTTATCACTGTTATGGCGTATCAAGCTGCGGATAAGTGCATCGGAGGATGCTTTGGCGTACAGGGTATTACTTACCAATGGTGCTTTGACCACACGGTAATACGAATCTAACGATAAGTCATCCATGACCGGGGCCTCCTTAAATTTGGCATACATAGCTAACGCTTTCGGTGATAATGCATGGGTATTGATAAGTACCGCATCAATTACTTTTCCCATAATTTTTTCGAGTGTCCGTATATGATCTGCGGCGGTAAAATTATACGTTTGCCCATACTTGGTCATAAGATTCATAACATAGACAACGGTCGCTTTCGTTTTTTTCAGCGCCTCGGGAATTCCTGACACAAGCAGGTTCGGCAATAAGCTGGTATACAGATCTCCCGGCCCTAACACAATCATGTCTGCAGACTCAATTGCGGCAAGTGCTTCCGGGTTAGGAACAGCTTTCGGTTTAAGGTACGTATCGACAATTTGTAGCGTCCCGTCGTGTACGGGTTCATCAATGAGATGCTCCTCGGTCACTACATGTCCGTCTTCATAGGTTGCATACAGGTTTGTTTCTGACAGGGTTACCGGGATTACCGCTCCTTTGATACGGAGTACCTTGCCGGTTTGCCGTATAGCTTCTTCCTGGCTGCCGACAATATCGGTTAAGGCTGCCATAAATAAGTTGCCGAAGGTCATGCCGGCAATACCCTGGCCTTTTTCAAATCGGTACATAAAGAGCTTGCGTAACAAGCCTATGCCGCCGTTTTCATCGGAAAGGGCCACGAGGCACTGGCGGATATCCGAAGTCGGCAGCAAACCAAACTCATCGCGGATCCGTCTGTTACTTCCCCCTGAATCACTCATGGTGACAATCGCGGAAAGCGAGAGCGGGTATTGCTTGAGTCCCCGTAACCCGACAAACGTGCCGGTCCCGCCGCCGATGCATACCACGCGTTTGAGTTGTTTGCGTTTCATCATAGGTATAGCTCTTAATGCTCAGAGATGTCGTGCAGTACGTTTATAAGCATTGAGAGGCTCAATGATACCAAAATAAAGGAAATAAAAGAAGAAAACGCGATTTCCGGCAGGACAAAACCGGCTATCGAAAGGCCGGGGAACGTCCAGGCGACGACACTGACGCCGCTGACAAATACCGTCAGCAAATACAGCACAACAACATTAATAACCCAGGACAATAACCCGAACGTCAGGAGATTTATAGGGATAAACAAAATTTTAAGAAGCGGGGCAACAAGTAGCATAAGCAGGCTCAACACTAATCCCGCCATAAGCAGTACCGGCCATCCCCCGCTGATAACAAGAGCCGGAATGATTTGCGATACCAACCATAGGGAAAAACTATGAAAAAGAAAAACCCGCAGCAAATATTTCATACCATATTTATGGTATCAAGTCCGGTAGTATTTGGTCAAACCGAAGGTTCGCTACACTTCCGGTAAGAACGCTTTTTCTCTGAGCTTACGATGATACGTTATAGCAAACCTATGGGCTTCATCCCGTATGCGCAAGACTATCTTTATCGCCCGGCCGGAAAGCGGGAGCCGGAGCGTTTTAAATCCAGTTTGCGACGGGATAATAAGTTCCTCTTCCCGTTTCGCGAGTCCCGCAAACGGGATGGAAAGCCCCACGCCCTCAAGCACCTCACGCGCGGCGGTCACTTGTGTTTTTCCGCCATCCACCAGGAGAAATTGGGGGTACGGCCATTCTCTGTGGGTAAGGCGTCTGGTCAGTACCTCCCGCATCATTGCCACATCAGAAATACCCCGTACGGTTTTGATCCGAAATTTTCGGTATTCACGGCTTTGGGGCCTTCCGTTTTGCAGCACAACCATGGAGCCCACTGCCTGCTCACCAAATAAATTGGATATATCGAAACATTCGATGCGGGTAAGATGCAGTATGTAAGGATAAAATTCCTTTATCCGGTCGGTAAATTCCATAAGTTCCTCTTCATAAATATCTTCAGCTCCCTGATCTATAAATACCTGCGGGTCGTACCGGTATGCTGATAAGCCATTCAGGAGATTGAGTCTCGCTTTCACGACTGATGCTCTCTCAAATTCACGGATGTGGGCAAGTGAGCGCATTTCTTTCTCATAGACCGTCACGAGCCACCGGGTTTTCCCGTCAAATAGTGCACGCAGCAGACGCATATTATAGCGGTATCGCGTTACGGCGCCTTTTTTCGCTTGACCATTCATGCGTTCGATAACGGCGGGGCAAGGATCGCACAACCCCAGATGGGTATAGAAACAGGGCCGTCCGCGACGCTCCTTTTGTATGCAGTATGGTACGATACTCCGCAGTTGCCGCAGGAGCCCCCGCAGCGCAAATCCGGACTGAAACGGACCATACACCGCATTACGCCTGTTGCTTTCATACTGAGGCACCTCACCCTTACGCACCAATAGAATCCGCGGCAGTTCGTCAGCGAGTGTGATAACGACATAGAGCGGACTTTTATCATCACGCGAAATAACATTATATTTTGGCAGATATTGTTTGATCAGCTTTGCCTCCAGGAGCAGGGCGTCAAATTCGCTTGTGGCTAAAATGAGATCAATCGACACAATCTCCGTTACGAGACGCTCAGTTTTTTCACTTACCGCACCATGACGTTGGAAATACTGTTTCACCCGACGTGATAAATCCCGCGCTTTCCCTACGTAAATTACTTCACGCGCTGAATTCCTGTAAATATAGACACCCGGCTCGTGAGGAAGGTTCTTTACTGTTTCTTTGAGGTTCTCCATATGATGAGTTGTATAAGTTTGAACGCGACCAGTCCGGAAAGTACCAATAGAGATACCCCTAAACCGACAAGCCAGTACAACGGCTGGATCATAAATGAGTGCGTGAGCGATGTATCATTGACCCGTACACGAATTTGTCCCGGTTGGCTGGTGACGGACTGACTAAATACTCCGGCGATAGGAATACGAACGACACCGTACGGGAGAAGTTCAGCAATGGTTTCTGTCAAGCTGATGCTGTCAGGTTCGGATACCACGGTTACCGCTATGTTGTAGGCGGATTCCCCGCCGGAATTTTTGACGACAACGGCTCCTTCCACCCTTCTGCCCGCACCAATTTGTTGAGGAAATTCTATGCTTGTCGTTATATTGGCCGCTTTGCCGCTCCTGGTAGTATCAGAAAATTCTACACGGATATCCCTGCCGGTTTTATCCGGACTGCGGTAGTAGCCTGCGGGATAGGGCAGTGAACTGTCCATCCCGTTGATCGCAAATACAATATGATTAAAATCGAGTTTGGTAAAATAATCCACGCCCCCGGTGGTATTTGCCCAGGTCGGATCGACCGGCACCCAAATATTTGTTTCCCGGTCATAATATTCCGGCCAGGCATGCAGGACGTCAGAAACGAGAGAAAGCGGCCGGAGTTTTGGGTTACTGGTATACGCGTAGCCGACCACCCTTCGTGCAGGTATACCGGCGGCACGGGCAATTGCGATAAACAAATCCGTGAATTCCATGCATACGGCACGCGAAGGATCCTTGAGTATTCCCACGGCTCCGAGCCGGGGAGCAGCCGAATTGACTTTGTCGAAATCATAGCGAAGCGCGGTTGACACATAATCATAAATGCTCCGGGCCGTCGTAAATTGACGGGCAAGATTTGTTATTTGTGCGTCCCCGGTTTGCCAATATTCCTCCGTTTTCGTATAGTCTTCTTCCCGGATTGCTACCTGGTTATAATCTTTTCTCGGGCTTAAAAAGACGGAAACGGAAACTTTTGCGGTCACGGCAAGCGTTTGTCTCGGACCGAGCTGATATTTCGCAAGCCAATTTCCGTCAGCATCAGACGTCACGGTTTGTGGCGATGGCGTCAGCTCCTGTACCGTAACGTTTTGGTACGCGGTACTCGGCGGAAGCGCAATTTCCTGCAGGTGTGGTACGACACCGGAATTGTTCAATGTATAGGTGAGCGTTATATCGAAGTTTTGGCTTGCTCCGTAGGCACCCGCAATACCCCCGCGTATCATCTGTTCTTTGGTCCAGGATCTGCCCTTGCCGGGAAGCGGAGACAGATATGCTGCAGGTCCGAACGTCGGAGGGACTGCTAAACTTACCGTATATTCCCCGATGTCCGGATCATTCACAACCCCCGGCACATATATTTCCCAGATATTTCCGGCTTTGCTTGCTATGCCGCTATGTTCATACCGCAGGGAAAATTTCAGTGATTTCCCAAGTCCGATGGCCTTCACATTAAAGGCGAGCGCGATGTGCGTTTTGCCGTCCTTTATGGAAATAGAGGGCGTGATAACGCCTCCGTCATCATACGCAATGACATGAGAAATCTTATCGCTGTCCAAGAGAAGTGAATATTCCTGGGGGTAAAAGTTGGGTAATTTATTGGTCAGCGTGACATGTTGCGTTACTATGGTCTTTCCGGTCGGTGCGATGGCGTATTGCACATCATAGTCCGCCTGGAATTCTCCTGTCGCATAGACGTTGTGTGCCGGCGCACCAAAGGAAACCAGGAAGAGAAGAAAGATAATTGCGGTACGTACCGCGCGCTGCACCGTCATATCTTTATAATACCTTTTTGAGGAACTGACCGGTATAGGAAGACGGATTTTTCGCAATGTCCCGAGGCAGTCCCTCGGCGACGATTTCGCCTCCCTTATCCCCGCCCTCCGGCCCTAAATCGATAACCCAATCCGCGCTTTTGATGACATCGAGATTATGTTCTATCACCACAACCGTATTGCCCAGTGCTACCAGCCTGTGGAGTACTGCAAGCAGTTTCTCGAGATCCGCAAAATGCAGTCCGGTGGTCGGTTCATCGAGAATATACACGGTTTTTCCGGTAGAACGACGGGATAACTCGCTGGCAAGCTTCACGCGTTGTGCTTCACCTCCGGAAAGGGTTGTCGCAGATTGGCCAAGGTGCATATACGAAAGACCTACGTCGGCAATAGTTTTTAGTTTGCCTATGACATTGGGGTGTGCGTGGAAAAATTCTATCGCTTCCGTAATACTCAAATTCAGTACGTCTGCTATGGATTTGCCCCGGTACAGTACTTCGAGTGTTTCCGTGTTGTAGCGCTTGCCCTGGCATACCTCGCAGGTCACGTAGACATCCGCCATAAATTGCATTTCAATTTTGCGCTGGCCCTCTCCCTCACACGCTTCACAGCGGCCCCCTTTGACATTGAAGGAAAATCTGCCGCTCTTATACCCTCTCAATTTTGATTCCGAAAGCTCCGCATACATGTCCCGTACATAACTAAACAGTCCCGTGTACGTAGCGGGGTTACTTCTCGGCGTTCTGCCGATCGGAGATTGATCTATCAAAATAACCTTATCGACCTCCTCGACTCCCGCGAGTTTGGCAAACGTTCCGGCACGGTCTTTGACGAACGGGTTGAAGTGCCGTTGTAATGCCGGGTACAGGGTGTCGACAACCAGCGAAGACTTGCCGCTGCCGGAGACGCCCGTCACACAAACGAATTTGCCCAGTGGTATGCGTATCGTAATTGCTTTCAGATTATTATGTGACACATCCGTAAGGGTGAGATGCCGGGGGGAAACCGAAATAATCGGCGATTTGGACACATGAATGGTTTTACGTCCAGAAAGATACGCGCCGGTGAGGGATTTCGGGGAAGCAAGAATTTCCTTAAGTGTGCCTTGTGCTACCACACTGCCTCCGAATTTACCGGCTCCGGGTCCGAAATCTACGATATGATCACCGGCTTCTATCATTTCCCGGTCGTGTTCTACCACAATGACGGAATTGCCGAGATCCCGAAGTGCTATGAGGGTTTTGATAAGTCGGTTATTGTCCCGTGGGTGCAGCCCAATAGAAGGTTCGTCCAGAACATACAGGACGCCCGTTAGCCCCGACCCGATTTGCGAAGCCAGACGAATGCGCTGTGCTTCTCCGCCTGCGAGACTGGTTGCCCCTCGTCCCAGTGATAAATACTCCAAGCCCACGCTCAGTAAAAATCCTAAGCGTGTTTCTACCTCTTTCAGTATGGGATTGATAATTTTGTATTCTGTGATGGAAAGTTTTTGTCCCTCATTTTTAAGGAGAGAGACAATCCATTCATGCGCCCGGGTAATGCTGAGGGCCGTAATGTCTGCTATGGAACGGGCTGCTACCGTAATCGTAAGGCTTTCTTTTTTTAACCGTTTTCCCTCGCAGGATTTACAGACTTCCTGACGCATGTATTTTTCTATTTCCGTACGGAGAAAGTCAGACTCAGATTCCCGATGACGCCTGACAAGTTCCGGGATAAATCCGGCAAACGTTTCCTCTATTGCCGTCTGTTCACCGAATCTGTTTTTTCCTTTCACATGGTGCATTTCCTCTCCTGTGCCGTAGAGCAACACATCGCTCTGTTTTTTCGTTAAAGTTTTGAGCGACGCCCTTGGGTTGATGCCGTATTTTTCTGAAACGGTCATCACCACACGGGCATACCAGGTATCATGAAAAAATGTCTTGGCAAACGGCAGGATGCCGCCTTCTGTTATAGATAAATCAGGGCTTATAACCAACTCGGGGTCAACAGTAAGAATAGACCCTATGCCAACGCAACTAGCGCATGCGCCATGGGGAGAATTAAATGAGAATGACCTGGGTTCTATCTCCGGAAGGGATATATTACATATAGGACAGCTAAATTTTTCTGAAAATACGTGGTCTTTCGTTTCCTTTGGTTTATCCGGCATGGCAAAGGCCTTATCCTGAATTTCCCCGAGAACTACCAGGCCGTCTGCTAAATTTAATGATTGTTCTACGGCATCGGTGATTCGCGAACGGATAGAGGAAATAACATGTGGCTTGAGGCTTGCTTTGTCTATACTTATTCGGTCAATGACCACGTCAACGGAATGTTTATTGGTTTTGATAAGCGAAATATCCTCATCCAAATCGATATAGGTGCGATCGACCCGCGCCTGACGGTACCCTTTGGCCTTGAGGTTATCAAATAAGCCGCTAAATTCACCTTTATGATCCCGCACAACGGGAGCAAGGATGATAAAACGGTATGTTTTAAGACTCCTCGACGCAATTACCTCCTGAGCCATGTTGATAATGGCAAGCACAATTTGATCCGGGGAAAGCTTGGATATTTCCCTGCCGCAATTGGGACAATGCGGATGTCCGGCGCGGGCAAACAGCAGCCGCAAATAATCATATATCTCCGTAACCGTACCGACGGTTGACCGGGGATTATGGGACGTGGACTTTTGGTCGATGGAAATTGCGGGAGAAAGCCCCTCAATCATATCGACATCGGGCTTGTCCATGACACCGAGGAATTGCCTGGCGTAAGACGAAAGCGACTCAACATACCTCCGCTGCCCTTCGGCGTAAATGGTATCGAACGCCAAACTGGATTTTCCGCTCCCTGACAGCCCGGTAAACACCACAAGCTTGTTCTTGGGTAATTCCAGTGAAATGTTTTTCAGGTTATGTTGTCTGGCGCCCTTGATTCTGATGTTTTCCATAAACAAAACGACCACCGATATACCGTGGCACCTGTGATTATACCACGGCGTTAGGTGGTACTTTCCAGCGTGGTAATAAGATCGCGGTACCGTGCGGCCGTTTCAAAATCCAGATCCCGGCTTGCTTTCCGCATCAGCTTGGTGAGCGTCGCAATCTTGAGCTTACGGTCACGGGGCGTCATCGATTCCAGTTCATCGCTTCCTATTGCATCCGTTTCCACCGTAATAGTTTCTTCCTCTTTTTTCACCAGACGGTCGCGGATAGGCTTGGATATGGAGAGCGGGGTAATGTTATGCGTCGTGTTATACGTAAGCTGAACCTTCCTACGGCGGGTGACTTCCTCAATCGCCGCTTTCATGGATCTGGTCATGGTATCCGCATAGAGAATGACCCTGCCATTGAGATGGCGGGCCGCTCTTCCCATCGTCTGGATTAAACTGGTTCTACTCCGCAAGAATCCTTCCTTGTCCGCATCAAGCACGGCAACGAGCGATACCTCGGGTAAGTCTAAACCCTCGCGGAGTAAATTTATTCCGACTACGACATCATACGTGCCTCCCCGCAAGTCCGCGAGAATATCACTTCGCTCCAGCGTCAGGACGTCCGCATGCAAATAGTGAACCTTTATATCATGGTCACCCAAATAGTTGGCGAGATCCTCAGCCATCCGTTTGGTCAGCGTCGTCACCAACACGCGTTCATGTTTATCAACACGCAACCGAATTTCCGCCATCAAATCCGCGATTTGTCCGTTACTCGGGCGTACCTCAATCTCCGGATCAACCAGCCCGGTTGGCCGGATGAGCTGCTCAGCAATGCTCCCGGGCCCGCTTGCACCGGTAACCCGGCTAGTCTCCCATTCATCCGGTGTGGCGGATACATACAGCGTCTGCGGTATTCTGCGTAAGAATTCCTCAAACCGAAGCGGTCTGTTATCGATAGCTGCGGGCAACCGGAACCCATAATCGATAAGCGTCTGCTTGCGGCTCCGGTCCCCCTGATACATCCCGCGGATTTGCGGAAGGGTCATATGGGACTCGTCGACCATAAGCAGCCAGTTCTTTCCCGAAGCCTCATCAAAATAATCTAATAAGGAAAATGGAGGCTCGCCGGGCTTTCGTCCGTCAAAGTACCTGCTGTAGTTTTCGATGCCATTGACAAAGCCGGCTTCCTGGATCATTTCAAGGTCGTACGTCACCCGTTCCTCTAAGCGCTGCGCTTCGATAAATTTGCCTGCTGCTTTAAAATACTTCACGCGTTCGTTAAGATCCCGGCGAATCTCCTTAAAAACGGAGGTGTAACTCTTGGGGTCGGTCATGTAGTGTTTTGCCGGGTAAACAACCAACGCTGCCAGCACTTCAAGCTTTTTGCCGGTGAGCGGATCGCGCCGGTCCAAGGACAGCACGCCCTTTTCTCCCATGGTAATCCGTAACACCGTATCTTCATACGCCGGATATATATCAATTGTCTCGCCATGGACACGAAATGCGCCGCGATGAAATCCAAAATCATTGCGCTCGTACTGCAGATCCACGAGACGCGCCATGATACTTTGCCGGCTTATCGAAACCCCCGGTTGTAACTCCAAAATAAAGTGCCCGAACTCTTTGGGGGACCCGATGTTATAAATGCACGAAACTGACGCCACGACAATCGTGTCGTTACGGGTGAGTAAGTTGGTTGTGGCGGCAAGCCGTAGTTTATCTATTTCTTCGTTAATTTGGGTTTCTTTTTCTATATAGGTATTGGTCTGCGGTATGTATGCCTCGGGCTGGTAGTAATCATAGTAGGACACAAAATACGACACGGCGTTGTCAGGGAAGAAATCGCGGAATTCCTGGTACAATTGCGCCGCGAGCGTCTTGTTATGCGAGATGATCAGCGTGGGCCGCTGCAACGCAGCAATAATATTGGCCATGGTATAGGTTTTGCCGCTGCCGGTAACCCCCAGAAGGACTTGTTCGTGTACCCCCCCTTCGAATCCTTTCAGCAACGAGGCTATCGCGTTTGGCTGATCACCAGTGGGATGAAATGATGAGGTTAATCTGAATTTGTTCATGATTCGGTTAATTTTCGCGATTGATATAGAGATATCCTATTTGTGTGTATTGACAGTTCGGTTATTTTTTGGAATACTACTAATTATCCTATCACAGTTTCGGTTACTGTATATAGCGAAAAACTATGCCGGCAATACTCTATCCACGCGAACGCCAGCTTCTTGATTTTATCACGCAATTCATCGGACGTTTCGGGTACGCGCCGACGCTCAAGGAAATCGGCCAGGCCCTGAACATCCATTCTCCGGCCACCGTACACGAGCATGTCGACCGGCTGCGTCAAAAGGGATTCATCAAAAAGCTTGACGGCACAGCCCGCGGACTCGAGGTCGTCGCAGACAACTACCGCCCGGCGGGAACCAACGCGACACTGGAATTACCGGTGTTAGGATTTATCGCCGCAGGCGTTCCTCTTGAGCCCTATACCGATCCGAATTTTTACATATCAGTGGCTCCCAGCATGATTGCATCCAGCCAGCCTCACTATGTGTTGCAGGTCAAAGGCCAGTCAATGATCGATGATGGTATTTTCGACGGGGATTACGTCGTCATCCAACACCAACAGGATGCAAAAAACGGCGATATCGTGGTAGCGTTACTTCCCAATGGTCTGGCGACACTCAAGCGGATTTATTTTGAAAAAGACAAGATCAAACTCATGCCGAGTAATTCGACAATGTCACCTATTTTTACCACGCATGTAAAAATTCAGGGAAGATGCGTAGGACTTATCCGTAAATTCGTTTAACCGAATTCATTTATTCAGGATTTTCTCCAGGTTCTTTGTCGCGATTCCCGGCACATCAGGATTCCGTTTATGCTGAATGTATTCATATATCATGGGAACAATGGATAATCCGATGATGGCAAATACGGCATAGTGGAAATTTTCTTTGATAAACTCCATATTGCCGAAAAAGTATCCCAATAGGGTAAATATACTTACCCACGCAACTCCGCCGACGATATTGTACAGAATAAAGGTCGAGTAATGCATGGACCCCACTCCTGCAACAAACGGGGCAAACGTGCGGACAATCGGTACAAAGCGAGCCAAAATAATCGTTTTGGCTCCGTATTTTTTGTAAAACTGCTCGGTTTTATCTATATGTTCCTGATTGATGATCGTAATACGGGGATTATCGACAATTTTCCTGCCGAAAAAATGCCCGATCCAGTAGTTGACGGTGTCACCCAAAACCGCGGCGACAATCAGTAGGACCATCACCATAAAAACATGAAGGGACCCAAGTGAGGCTATGGCACCGGCGGCAAACAGTAGAGAGTCACCCGGTAAAAAGGGCGTTACTACAAAACCGGTTTCCGCAAATACGATGAGAAACAATATCACATAGGTGAGCAGTCCGTACTGCCCGACCAGATCAGACAAGTGGGTATCAAGATGCAGGACAATATCCAGAAGCGACGTTAATACATCCATAGAAATAGATAATATCATGGGAGCCCCGAATTACGAAAGACCGTGTTGCTCATGATATAATCTCATGCAATGGGAACGCTCTCCATCGTATCAACCCCAATCGGCAATCTTTCTGATATAAGCCTGCGTGCTATCCAAACATTGTTTTCTGTCGACGTGATCGCATGCGAAGATACCCGGCGAACCGGAATGCTTATCCAGGAACTCACCAAGCGCTACATCGCGATGCCTGAGTTTGCTTCACAGATTGCCGGAACCAAACGACCACCAAAACTCATGCGGTATGACGATCGGACCGAGCAGACGGCAACTCCCGAATTATTGGACCTGCTCGCGCAGGGCAAATCCGTGGCTCTGGTGTCTGACGCGGGGACGCCGTTAATTTCTGACCCGGGGTACATTCTCGTCAGGGAAGCCCGGAAACATAATGTTGCGGTCGTAAGCATACCGGGGGCCTCTGCAGTGCTTACTGCATTAGCGGGCTCAGGACTTCCGGCAAATACGTTTATGTATTTGGGATACCCACCGGAGAAACAGTCCAAACGGGTTACATTATTCCGGTCATTGCGTACTATTCATGAGGTCATTGCTACCACATATGTGCTGTACTGCGCTCCGCATAAATTACGTTCCACATTTGACGACCTCAACCAAACATTGGGGGATATCGATATTGTTGTTGCCCGCGAGCTTACAAAAATGCATGAGGAATACTGGACAGGCACACTTACCGAAGCAATGCAACACTTTGAGGATCCTAAGGGTGAATTTGTTCTGTTGCTGCATTTGTCCGACGCAACGGGGTAAGAAAAAAGCCTAATAATCCTCGAGCGTTGACGTGTCTCCGATCGGAAGCCCCAGTTCTTTTGCCTTCAAAATACGGCGCATAATCTTTCCTGATCTGGTTTTCGGTAGCTTATCGATAAATTCAATTTCCCGGGGATAGGCGTGCCCGGCCAAATGTTTTTTGACATATTGCGATA
This sequence comes from Patescibacteria group bacterium, assembly GCA_038062795.1. Classification (GTDB taxonomy): domain Bacteria; phylum Patescibacteriota; class Microgenomatia; order UBA10105; family UBA927; genus UBA927. The sequence continues at coordinate 14,424 of JBBTWM010000043.1, forward strand.
GTTCATCCTTGAGTTTTTCCTGCGCCGCCTTGGTTTTCGTAGCTTCCCGCGTTGATTTTTCCAATACGACAAACGCCTTGATGATTTCGCCGCGCAGGGCATCCGGTTTCCCGATGACTCCTGCTTCGACCACCGCCGGGTGCGCCACTAACGCAGACTCGACTTCGAAGGGCCCGACCCGTTCCCCGGAGGTCTTGATGACGTCATCCGCACGGCCGATAAACCAAAAATAGCCGTCTTTATCTACCATGCCGTGGTCGCCGCTCAAATACCAACCGTTGACGAAATAACTTTTATATTTTTGCGGGCGCCGCCAGATGGTATGCATCATCGACGGCCATTTAGGTTTGAGCGCGATATTTCCTTCCTTATTTATACCAAGCACCTTACCCTTGTCATCGACGATTGATGCCGTAAGCCCCGGTATCGGCTTGCCCATGGAGCCAATCTTGATATCCATGCAGGGATAATTAGCTATACAAATTGCCCCGGTTTCCGTCTGCCACCAGGTATCATGAAACGCTAAGCCGAATGCTTTGATTCCCCACCGTATTGCTTCGGGATTGAGCGGTTCTCCGACAGAACACAAATGCCGCAGATGTGACAAGTTATGCTTCTTTACCAGATCCATGCCGCCGGCCATAAGCATGCGGATAGCGGTCGGCGCTGTATACCAAACCGTCACATTATATTTATCCAAAAGCGCATACCAACGATCCGGGTCAAACCTGCCGGCATAAACCAGAGCAGCAACGCCGTTGCTCCAGCTTCCTAATATCTCGTAGGCGATTCCGGTTACCCATCCCGGATCTGCCGTGCACCAATAGGTGTCTTCGTCCCGCAAATCCAATACCCAGCGTGCGGTCATGTGTTCCTGAATAACGGCTCGGTGTGAATGGACGACGCCCTTGGGCTTACCGGTAGTTCCCGAGGTGTACAGCATGAATGCATAGTCATCAGGGTCAGTCTGCGCAATTTTGAGCTCATCAGACGCGTTTTCTACACTTTTTGCAAACGACGGCTCATCGACGACGAGAATATGCGTAATATCCGGCAATTTTTTCCTGATTGCATCGACCCGCGGCTTCAGTTCCCGGGTCGTGAGTAATACTTTGGCACCGGAATTTTCTAATCTGTCAGCGAGTGCCTGCTCCTGAAATGCACTGAATAACGTTCCTGCAATGGCACCTATTTTAAGGATTCCTAAGAATGAAAAATAAAGTTCGGGAACTCTCGGAAGAAACAAAAATACCCGGTCGCCGCGTTCAATACCAAAATCTTTAAGGACATTACCGACTTTGTTGGAAAGAAGGGACAATTCTTCGAAGGTATACTTTTTCTCGTTTCCTTCTTCATCGCACCAATACAGCGCGACTTTGTTCTTGCGCCATGTTTGGGCATGACGGTCAACTGCATTGTAGGCAGCATTCAGACTTCCGTCGAACCAATCAAGGTGCGCCCTCGCATCTTTCCACGAGAAGTCTTTCGCAACCCCCTCGTAATCATCCAGGTTCGGCGCGTCCTTTTCTTTCGATTTTTTATAAATTTCTTCCTTCATTTGGCAGGCTCGTCCCGTTTGACAAATCGTGCGTCCAGGCGCTTCAGGTTTTCCATGACACCGGTGTATTCCATTTCGTCCTGTGGACCCATGGCGGGATTGAAGAATCCCTGCTCGCGCATGGCAAGCGTCTTTTCCGATGCTTTCTCACGGATCACATCCCAGAATGGCTGATCAAAGAGGTCGACGGCTTCGGTTAGCTTTCCCTCATGCACGCAATATCCTGCTGCTGACATGATCGTCGGCCCGTCGAAATAGGAAATAATTGTATTCTGCTTTACCGGCATAACCGCGACATGATGACTCCCCCGGTTATCCCCAAGCGTGTACTGCGCGAGTGCCCATGGCGAAAGGATTTCGCCGGTCGACGGAAATTGTTTTTGAGTCCGAACCAGTGCTACCGGATCATCTTTGCCCACATATTTTCCGGCAATATTATGCAGTCTGCTGGTGGAGGCCACTGCAGCGGTTAATCCGGTCGCGTTTTCCACAACAGACTCGATGATGTACCGGTTAGGATCCCGGAGCAAACACGCAATGTCATAATAGTCATTGGGAACTTTCAGCGTAATAACCTTATCATTTTCCGTATGATTAACGTCCATGATGTGGAACGTAAATCCTGCCTGCATATCGGGAGCCAGCAATAATCCTGCATTGTGATACGGATCGGCAAACGCCGAGAATAACGGGTGGTTAAACACTCCCGGACCGCATTTGTCTCCGGCAAATAAGACAAAGGGCTCAGCTTGACGCTCTTCTATTTCTATTTCAGCGCTGCCCGGCCCCATGCCGCGGACATTACCGGAGAACGCATCTTTGAGTAAGTCCTGCCCGGCGCCGTAGAGCCCCTGACTTTTGGCGACCTTGGTCGTTTCGACAAACGTATCCCAGGCAAATTTATGAACATCGCTGTTGTCGACCCCTCTGGTATGGGTCATAAGCAGCGCAATATCATCACCGGTGAACGTCACGTGCGCATCAATCAGCAATTTCTTTTTTATGGCTTCCGCTACCCGCTCTTTTGCCTTTATAACCATCGCGTCGCTGGGGCGGTTGTGCCCTCCTACGGACCCCGTGTCAGCCTTAATAACAGATATGGTCACTTTCATGGTGACCTCCTTTCTCTACACTAAATCGACTAATAAATTTTTTCCCGTCATTTCATGCGGAATAGGTAAACCCAACATCGAAAGAATAGTTGGAGCAATATCAGCAAGTTTGCCGCCGGGAAGCTGTATCGGACGATTTTCAAATTGCTTGTCCACCATAATACAAGGGACCGGAAACATTGAATGCTCCGTATCCATTTCACCATTCAGGCCGATCATTTCCTCCACGTTACCATGATCTGCAGTGATGACGCAAGCGCCTCCTAGTGCCAAAGCGAACGAGGTGATTTTACCCACGCATTCATCGGTAACCTGGCACGCTAGTACCGCCGCGGGGATATTGCCGCTATGTCCCACCATATCGGGATTCGCGAAATTTATCGCAATAAATGAATACACGTCGCTCGTCATACGGTCAAGTACACGACTCGTCATCTCGCGCGCTGACATTTCCGGCATAAGGTCGTATGTAGCAACTTTTGGCGAAGGCACAATCAGATGATCTTCCTGCGGAAACTGTCCTTCGCGCATACCGTTAAAATAATACCCGATAAAACGCTCTTTCTCCGTCTCCGAAACGCGCAGCTGTCGCATGCCAGCTTCAGAAAAAATCTGTCCGAGTGGACGCTCCACTTGGCGGAGCGGAAACGCTACGACACACGAACTCGGACGCTCATACTCCGTCATGGTGACAAAAAATAACTCAGGGAGCACTACGCGGCGGGTAAACGGTTTTTTCCTGGTATCCTCCTCTACCAGATGTTTATGATAATATTTTACGGCATACGGGTCGAAGCTCTCGGGTGCCGTATGCATCTCAAAATCCGAGAGAGTCAGCGCGCGGGTAAGTTGGCGTGGACGGTCAATACGATAATTATAAAATATCACTGCATCATGCGCGCCGATCCGTGGCAACGGGACACCTTGGGCATCACAGATAACAACAGGTTCAATAAATTCATCCGTAATGCCTTTTTTATAACTCGCTTCTATTGCCGCTTCGGGAGATGTTGCCTTATTGGGAATATCTTCGGTAAGCGCCTGATACGCACGCGCGGTCCTTTCCCATCTCCGATCCCGGTCCATGGCGTAATAACGCCCCATAATAGTAGCAATTTGTCCAAGGCCGATTTTTGAAAGATTCGCTTCTATTTCATGAATAAAGCGGATACCCGCTTTTGGAGGGGAATCTCTCCCATCGGTAAACAGATGGAGATATACCGGGCATGAACACTGATTTTGCCGAAACAGCTCGAGAAGAGCGTACAGATGATCACGACTTGCGTGCACTCCTGAATCGGATAAAAGACCCATAAGATGGATACGTGACTGATGAGTCTTCGCATACGACATGGCCGCCAAAAAAGCATCATTGGTAAAAAAACTTCCATCCGAAATGGCCATATTTATCCGAGGCAAGTCCTGATACACAATTCTGCCTGCTCCTATATTAATATGTCCGGTTTCTGTGTTGCCGTCTTCCCCTGCTGGCAGTCCTACGGCTTCTTCTGACGCAGATAGCAGCGCATGAGGAAACCTCAGCCAAAGTGAAGGAATATGGGTTAGGCGGGCTTGGGATATCGCATTACCGGGGCCGGGAGGAGCCAATCCCCATCCGTCAAGAATAATCAATACAAAAGGCTTGGGCATATTATTACTTAGAAGCTCTTGCCTGAGGCAAGCTCTGTCTCAATTTGTAATAACCTATTGTATTTAGCGACGCGTTCCCCCCGTGCAGGAGCCCCGAATTTCACATAATCAGACTGCACGCCGACCGCTAAATCTGCGATAAAACTATCATTCGTTTCCCCGCTCCTATGGGAAACGATCGTTTTTATCCCCGCTTGTTTTGCAATAGCAATTACTCCAAGAAATTCCGAAAGAGAACCTATCTGGTTTGGTTTAACCAGTATTGCAGAACAGGCGCCTTCTTTGATCGCACGGTTTAAACGCTCGGGATTAGTCGCCAATAAATCATCGCCCACAACCAAAACATCCTTACCGATTTCCTTAGAAAGTGCTACCCAGTTTCCCCAGTCATCTTCATCCAGTGGATCCTCCAGAATAAGCAGACGGTATTTTTTGTGCAATTCTACTAAATACCGAATAAAATCGGCACTGGAGAGCGCTCCTGCCTTGTCCTTTATCTTATAGCCACCGCGTTCCAGGCGGAAGGTACTTGCTGCTAGATCCAAACCGAAAAATATATCCACGCCAAATGTATACGGCCCTGAGGTAATTGCCTCAGCAAGTATCTCGAGGGCATCCATGTTGGTAAATAAATTGGGCGCAAAGCCGCCTTCGTATCCTACAGAATAGACTGCATTTCTGTATTTCAATATTTCTTTTACTCCTTTGTATACAGCCACTCCCATCTCGAGTGCTACCGAAAACGATTTATTTGAAGCAGGAACAATGTGAAATTCCTGAAAATCCAAATTGCCCGCCCCATGTTTACCGCCATTAATAATATTAAATGTTGGGGTAGGAATGCGTGTCATTTGCGTATCGCTAAATGGCTTAAATACCTGATTGATATAGCGATATAACGGCATACGACTCGCATTGGCTGCGGCGGCAGCTGTCGCTAGCGAAACGCTCAGTATACTGTTTGAACCCAAGACATGTTTATCTTTCGAACCGTCCAAATCGATAAGTACTTTGTCTATCCCTCCTTGATCCAATGCATCCATGCCTTTTATTTTGGATGCAATCGCCCCGTGTACATTTGAAACCGCTTTCAATACTCCCATGCCGCCATACCGTTTTTCATCATGGTCACGAAGCTCGACGGATTCATATTTCCCAAGCGACGTGCCGGCCGGCACAGAGGCTACTCCTCGATAGCCACTTTCTAGGATTACCATCGTTTCGACAGTAGGGTCACCACGAGAATCAAGAATCTCTCGGGCGATCAGAGAATGTATTTTTGTGCTAAGTTGCGCCATATGGAAATTATTTTATTTGCGCGCGACTAATCGGTGTTCTGCCGCCGCAACGGTTGCTCTGACAGAATCTAATGCATCGGTATTAACGGACACGCTCGTTATTCCCCAGGTCACCAGTTTTTCTACGAGGTCCGGATAATCCGAAGGCGCTTGTCCACACATAGAGGTTGTGACTCCCCGCTTGACACAGGCTTTTATAACCCGCTCAAACGCCCACACAACCGCAGGGTCCGTTTCTTTATAATCATGCGCTACTTCGTTGTTATCCCGATCGGTTCCCAGGATAAGCATGGTCAGGTCATTTGACCCAATGGATATCCCGTCTAGGCCCACATCCAAAAAATCATCAATTCGGATTGCATTCGTAGGTAATTCCACCATCATCCACAATTTAAAAGCTGACGAACGGCTGAGTCCTGACGCGGCTACGATTTTTTTCACCTCCATCATTTCTTCCGGAGTACGCACAAAAGGAATCATAAGGTGTAAATTTTTGAAACCCATTTTATTGCGAACATGTTTCATCGCCTCTAGCTCGAGCATAAAAACACGAGGATCTGCAATATACCGGGCCGCTCCTCTAAAACCCAGCATGGGATTTTCTTCCGGCGGCTCGTACGCATTGCCACCCTTTAGGTTACGAAACTCATTCGTACGAAAATCAGACGCACGGTATATCACCGGACGGGGGGAGAAGCTTTCGGCTATCTGCTCCATACCGGCGCTCAACTGGTTTATAAACAACGATTCTTTTTTGTCCTCTATGAATTTTCGTGGATGCGTGCCAATTTGTGCCATCAAAAATTCCGCACGGAATAAACCTACTCCGTCCACATGCATTTTGGCGACTGCTGGAGCCCGACTGGGTTCAGCCAAATTCACGTATACTTTTGTAGCGGTCGCTATCCTTTCCTGGGGCTTATTTGATATGTGGGGCTTAGGATTGGATATCGATACCGCTCCCTTATAAATATCTCCGGTTGTTCCGTTTACGGTAATCACCATGCCGTCTTTGAGTGTTTTCATCGCATTGGTCGTACCCACTACTGCCGGAATACCAAGTTCGCGGGAAACGATTGCGGCATGCGACGTTCTACCGCCACGTTCAGTCACGATTGCCACTGCCTTTTTCATAGCCGGCACGAAATCCGGATTGGTCATTTGCGCCACTAACACATCCCCTTTGTGCACCTTCCCGAGATCCTTGGGGCTATACAGTATTTGCACTGAGCCCGTTGCAATTCCAGGACTTGCTGCATCGCCCTTGAGAAATATTTCGTGCTTACTGGCTATCGATTGACCGGCGTCTTTCTTTCCGGTTGTCGTAACGGGTCTTGTCTGAACAATATATACCTCATTATTATCTATTGCCCACTCCACATCCTGAGGGAAGAAGTAATGCTTCTCCAGTTTTTTACCCAGTCGGGCAACAGAGAGAATCTGCTCGTTTGTAAGCTTTGCCGTGGATCCCTTGGCCTTGGGTATAGCGCTCACTGTCGTTTTGGTTCCCTTCCGCGTCATAATTTTTTCCTGGGTGTTTACTTCCTTTTCAAGAATTTTTTCCGTTGCTTTCTCGATCACGTAATGATCCGGCGTTACGGCTCCCTGCACGATCATTTCTCCCAGGCCGTAAATTGCATCCACAACCACCTTGGTTTTATCATTGGTAACAGGATCAAGCGTAAACATAATTCCTGAGTAATCAGACTGCACCATCTTTTGCACGGGAACGGCGATGCCCACCTTGAAGTGATCGAATTTATTCGTCGCCCGGTAAAAAATTGCGCGGGCCGTAAACAGGCTCGCCCACGCTTCTTTTACTTTTTCCAGCAAATTTGCCTCACCCTGCACATTGAGGAATGTGGCCTGCTGGCCGGCAAATGATGCCGTCGGCAGATCTTCTGCCGTTGCAGACGAACGGACCGCCACCAGCGGGTATTTGAGGACTCCGCCTTCTAATTTAAAATATGCATGCATCACTTGTGTTGCAATATCCTGGGGAAACTGTCTACGGGTGATGCGGCGTTGAATTTCTACCGATGCACGTTCCAGATTCTTGCTGTTGCTGACATCGAGTCCGTGTAATAAATCGGCAAGGTCATCCCGCAAGTGCGCCTCGTCGAGGAAATGAAAGTACGCTTGGGCCGTAACGATAAAGCCGTTCGGCACGGGGAAACCGGCTTTGGTCATTTCTCCTAAATTCGCTCCTTTACCCCCGACTGTTCCGATATCGTCCCGATCTACATCTTTAAACCATACCACGAACTTTTTAGGCATATAGTTAGTATGAAGAATTTATAATAAGTACGCAAGAGGCTAGGGCCTTTATTCGTTGGCCGGGACAATTACATCAAATTTTTCGGGTTTCCCATAGGCTTTTGGGCCGTAATCATTGCAAAACTGCTCTATATGCTGCATAAAATAATCGGGTTTTGCTTTCTGAATTAGGCCACAAAGATAATAGGTTAGGGCAATAACCGTGCCAAAACTTGCCTGTGAGGCGAGGGAGATATCCCATCGGTGTGCGGGATCTCCGAAAAATGTATTTTCACTTCCTAATGTTATGACCAATTCCTTTTCCCACGGGTGAACGAATTTGGCGTGGCGTGCGTGGCTTTGGGTTACCGCTCTTACCATAACGTGCGGTCCGAACAGTTCATCCCTCTTGATTTCGATCATCGGGGCAACGTTACCGTACTCGTCCGGAAGTATAAAGGCGTAACTTAGGTAGTCATCAAATCCCGGAGCAATGGCCAACTGGTCGATAAACGTTTTGATTTCAGCGGCCTTCTCTCCCGTTGTTGACAGAATCATGCCAAGATAGGTGGAAGTATTATACGTATACGGCTCTGCTATGCTTTTGTAGGCATACACAACATCTGCGAGTTTAGCGGCCGAGGACTGGGGTTTACAAGTCAACAGAGTCGTATGCAGCTTCTTTTCTTTGGCAAGCTCAATTTCCCAAACGGAATCCTTTTCTCCTGAAGAAGATATGACAACCGCATCCGTAATAAGTCCTTTTTCAATCACTGACGCGTAGGAGGAAATAACCGTTCGGAAACTGCTTTCGTCAGCGGATATCGCTGCCTGCTTAGAAAAAAGTATTTTACCCGTATGCATTGCATTGCCGCTGCCGACCACCAACGGCAGGGAGAATTTGGAAATGTCAAAAACAGGAGGAGCCTCCTTGGCAAAAAAATCCAACGTACCAAGAACAATTTCATCTAAAGTCGGCAATGTCATATGGTCTCCTTTCAGTAACGGTATGTCTCTATCGCTTACCCTTAATTAATATGATATCAGAATTTCAGAATCAGGAATGGATGCGCGGATCGCGTACTCAGAACATGCAGCGGGCACAAATGCCGAATGGCCGGTTGTCACCGTAAGTGTATGGGAGCCGGTCAAAATAACAACGGAACCTGAACGAACAAATATATGACGGAATGTATCAAATACCGCCATAAATTTCTTTCCCTGCTCCGGAATAATTACCCGATCCATAGAGTAGTATTTCGTCTCCAACAGCCGCTCATGCGTAAACGAAGGCGAGGCCGCAATCGTTTTGGGTTTACGCATATGGGTATGTGGGTCATTTGTTTCTTCGCTTCTGTCGGCGAATGCAAAATAGTCATCAATTTGCAACGAACGGAGTTTCCCTTCCTTTGACATCTTGCCCTTATCAAAACTCCTGAGTGTTGAGACGTCATCCATAACATTCAACTGAATCTCATATAAGACGTTTCCCAGCGGGATCGAATCTAAATCCTCTTCCCAAGAATGGTGAATGCCGCAGGGAGACAAATCCAGCAGCGTACCTTTTTCTACACGGACAAGATTGACATATTGCCAGGGATCGTGGAGCTTTACCAATTCGGCGATCATTCCTTTGGCCTTCTCATAGGCAAGCGTACCTGCCTGCACTTGGCTGGCTGTCTTCTGCATGAGATTATCAAGAAGCGTTACTGCTGTTTTGTAGTCCTGCCAATTCACGCCTTTTTTGACCCCGCAGGTAATAAGCCCGGGCTCGAAATAATACCAGGATTCCGGCTTCGCTTTCCAGTGCGGATTATCGGTGCCGTCGGGAATATGCAGTTGGAATGAATTTCCAAGCGCCTGAGTAAACTTAAGGAGCAAATGCATTGTCGGTCCGTAGGCATCAACTATACGTTTGCCTAGTATTTCTGCCGGATTTTGCGCTATCAATTGAGTGAGAGCTATGGAGTTACTGACAGTTGTTTGCTGTTCTACTATCCTGTTATCTGCGATTTCGCCGATAAACAACGGATCCTCGCTGGTTGCTGAAAGAGAGAGATTACTTTTGTCATACAACTCGTATGACTGGCCGATTTTTTTCCCGCTTAACACCGGCTTGTTCTGCCAGTTTTTGGTTTCCACAATATACGTGCCGCCCCATGTTGGTTGTTCAATGAGTTTGGGAACAACAAGAAACGGACGCATTCCTTTGATATCCATAGGCAATCGTGTTATTCAAGCGCCTTTGTATTTACTCCCGAAGCGAAATCGACTTCCGGCACGTTGTGGAGTATGTCTGCTACTTGTTTTTTGAGCAAATCGTATGACTCTACAGTTTTACCCTCAAATTTGACCGTAAGATACGGTCCGTTTTGTGATGCCCGTACAATCAGCATTTCTTTTTCTGTATCCATTCTCACACCATCTATTTCTACGTATGTGGCGCTAGGATAGAGCTTTTTTATTTCTCCACCTATTTTTTCACTGACGATAGCAAACTTAATCGCGTCCGGACATCCTACTTTTATCTCCGGGCTTGAAACGTACTGGGGCAATTCGTCTATAACAGCAGCAAGCGTCTTGTCCACCCTGGTCAAGTACGCTAAAAGCCGCAATGTGGCGATCGCGCCGTCATCATGCCCGTAAAAATTATCCATAAAGAAAAAGTGCCCCGATAACTCGCCGCCAAAAGGGGAGCGTGATTCACGAACCTTTGCTTTGATGAATGAATGTCCTGTCTTCCACATCACGGGAGTTCCCCCATGCATCCGGATTACTTCATCGACTTGTTTGGAACACAGTGCGTTGTATACGATATTGGCCCCGGGCAGTGACCCAAGTACGTCAACAGCAAAAATAGATACGAGTACATCATTCCAAATAAGGCGGCCTGTATGATCAACGACACCAAGCCTGTCCCCGTCGCAATCGTAAGAAAACCCTATATCGGCTTTTTCTGCCAATACCCGTTTGGCTAGTCTCTCCTGCACGTCATGTTCCGTGGGATCCGGAGTACCGACAGGGAAATTGCCGTCAGGAGTCGTATTCTGCTCAATCACTTCGCATCCAAACGTCCGTAAAATATCCGGTAAGTAGATGCCGGTGGTGGCAGCGCAGGAATCGACGACGACCTTAAATCGTTTGATCGTATCCGTCCGGCGTTTCAGATCATCAATATATTCTTGCTTTATATCTTTTTGGATCACGACGCCTTTGGGAGCGCGCGTGACAAATTTTCCTGACTTCACAAGGTCCCGAAGTTCAATAATCTCTTCAGAAAGCATGGTTTCCGAAAATCCCATGCCAAATTTAAATCCGTTGTATTCCTTGGGATTATGAGAAGCCGTGATCATGACAAGCCCTTTGGTCCGGAAATAATAGCCGGCAAAGTACGTGATTTGCGAAAGCGTCATGCCGATGTCGTACACGGTAATACCGGAATCGGTTAGCCCCTTGACCATCGCATCCCGGAATTCCGGACTGGAAAGCCGGCAATCGTATCCCACCACACAATCATAAATCCGGCGCTGCAGTAACCAGGTGGCATACCCGTGCGCCAGCAATTCCACACGCTCGGCATCCAATTCGCTTCCCACGAGTCCGCGCAGGTCATAGCCACGAAACACATGATCCGGTATCTGGGTTGCCATAAAATCTCCTTTAGAGTTTGATAATGAATTGCTCCAATAGTTGCGTGAGTGTAAACGGCGAAGCACCAGTTTTTATCGCGATGTCGATTTCCAATACATCCTTATGCATAGCGACGAGTTGTTCCATCGTAAAGTGTCTTGATTGCGCTGTCAAGCGACCTGCCTGCCATCCCTGAAGTCCTTCCGGCGCGATACCGTCAGAAAGTTGGATAAGTTGCCGCACTCTCCGGACCAAGAGCACAAAAACGATTTCGGAAGCAGTATGCGCCACTGTTTGGGAAAAATATGCTAGTGATGTTTTTTCATTTCCGGGGCGTAAACTGTCCAGAAACTGGAATATCACCCCCGGTGTTTTGCATAGGGTTATCTGGGTACGCGGCCCAAGTTTGCTTACCGTTGTTTTGTCGACTTCCTTTTCCTCATAGAGGATCACATCAGCGGCAGTACTTGCTTCCAGCACTTTGGCAAGTGTCACGGCAAAGGCTTTTTCCCGTTTCTTGGCATTAGAGATAAATCCCTCGATAACGACCAGCACGTCAGAACCAAACAGGGATGATGATTCAAGCGCCTGTAGGAGGGAGGTCGCATCAATGTGTTTGCCGTCAACGTCCCTCACTTCCTTGCCTTGTGCACTGTTTTTAAGCTCCATGAGCTTATTTCTGAGCGCTTCCGGCTGGTCCCCGTGTAAAAGATATAACATATTATATTTGGCGGGCTTCTTTATATGCCTGGAACAACCGTTCCACCGTACGGTGATCTATACGCGTGTGCCTTCCCCGGTGGGGGACCAGTGCCCCCGAAAAATTCTTCGGGATATGCATAAGCTCATGGATAATGACCCGCGTTTTATCGTCATCGGATAAGTGATCAAAATGGTGCGACAGCACTTCGATCACGTAATGCGCAGGCAGATGCAATGCCTGTTGCCAAATTTTTGGAAAACTCCATATGCGTGCGCGTGCGCGGCTTGTTGCCCCCTCGCTTCGCATGCACACGACGCGTTTGGGATCCACCTGGCCGAAAAGCGAGGTTTTAAGCACCGCTTTCATTATCTTTGTCACATCTGGAGCTAATTGTATTTCCATAATTTCCTACGAGCTTCCTTAAGCAACGGCGTGTTTGTTTTGGGATATCCTATTATCTTTTTCGCGTCAGACAGTCTCATCCACTTTGCCTCGCTGATACCCTCCTCTGTTTGCACACGGGGCTTTTGCAATGTTTTACTCAGGAAAAGGAAATAATGGACCGTTTTTTTAATCGACTTACCCCTGGTATACCAATACGTTGTCGGCGTTAACTCTGCAATAAATGTCAGCCGTCTGACCCCAACCTCCTCTTCAATTTCCCTCGTTGCCGTATCTTGGAGATTTTCTCCGTGCTCTATCTTTCCTTTCGGAAACGTCCAATTATGTTTCATATCCTTCATGAGCAGCACGTACCACCCATCATGGGCTTTATAGACGACGATGCCTCCCGAGGAAACTTCTGTATTCATTTATTTGACGAGCAAATATAATACGTCGCCGGCTTTCACCGGTTGATCCACCTGTATGCCGCACGATTCTCCCGCATCTGCTTTCGCAACTTT
>JBBTWM010000043.1:27635-33763 GCA_038062795.1 Patescibacteria group bacterium
GGCCTTGCGAGGCTGGAAGCAATTTCAAGTGTTGTAAGTAACGCGCGGGCATCGCCATTAGCCACTTCCAGCAAAAATTTCGTGCCATCGGCATCAATCGTTTTGTTTATATGTGTCAGAGCTCTTCCCAGGATTTTTGTCAGCGCTGCCTCATCCAAAGGCTTCAACATCAGCACCCGGCAACGGGAAAGCAGCGGACTGATCACTTCAAATGAGGGGTTTTCTGTCGTGGCTCCGATAAAGATAACCGTGCCTTTCTCGACATGCGGGAGTAGCGCATCTTGCTGTGCTTTGTTAAACCTATGGATTTCGTCAATAAAAAGTACGGTACGCTTGCCGGTTATGAGCCGCTCTGCGGCTTCCTTAATAATCTGCCGTACTGCGGAGAGTGAGGTGGTCACTGCGGATTCTGCGACAAAATGCGAGGTGGTAAGAGTAGCGATAAGATACGCAAGCGTTGTCTTGCCGCTCCCCGGCGGACCCCAAAACACCATGGAGGGAAGAAAATCGGTTGCCAGAAGTTTCCGGATAAGGCCTTGTTCACCAACTAAATGTTCCTGACCGATCACATCGTCAAGACTCGTCGGCCGGAGTAATTCCGCAAGTGGACGGCTATCTGCCATGCTGGCCATTACTTTACCACGTTCTCCCAAGGGAAGCCAACCCGCCCGAAATGTCCGTACCGCGCGGTTTTCTGATAAATAGGGCGGCGGAGGTTTAAGCCCGCGATAATTCCCGGCACCGAAAGGTCCAAAAGCTTCCAGGCAAATGCTTCTATGGCGGCCATAGGCTTTTTTTCCGTACCGAACGTTTCTATGCCGCGTGCAAGCGGCTCGCGTTGTCCTATCACGTACGCGACCCTCACTTCAGCCCGGTCGGCAAATCCTTTTGCAACTATATTTTTGGCGATGTAGCGGGCGGCATACGCGCCGCTCCGGTCTACCTTGGTCGGGTCTTTACCGCTAAACGCCCCGCCACCATGGCGCGCAAATGCCCCGTAGGTATCGACGATAATCTTGCGTCCGGTGACGCCGGTGTCAGAGGCAGGACCGCCGATTTCCCACCTGCCTTTGCTTCCGTTTACAATAACGTCTGCTTCTTTTGGCGGCGCCATCTTATACTTTTTCATGACCGGCTTGATCACTTTGTCATACAGTGCTTTTTTAAGATGCGCGTGGGTAATCTTGGGATCATGGGGAACGGCGAGTACGATGCGGTCAACCGCCACCGGTGTGCCATCCTCATATATTACCTTTACTTCGCTTTTCCCGTCCGGCCGTAAAAACGGAAGAATTTTTTTCTCCCGTGCTTCATCCATGCGCTCGACTAATCTATGCGCGAGAACAAGCGGCAGCGGCATGTATTCCGGGGTTTCGTTGGTCGCATAGCCAAACATCATCCCTTGATCACCCGCGCCGCCATCATCCACACCCACGGCAATGTCCGGCGACTGCTGATGGATATAGACGGAAATTGGGGATGTATGGGAAAAATTGTACTTCCCATTATTGTAGCCTAACGATTTTATGGTTTTCCGGGCAATCCCCTCATAATTCAGCTTTTTCTTGCAAGTTACCTCGCCGGCTAACACCACACGGTTGGTCGTCACGAGCGTCTCTACCGCGACCCGCGCTTTGGGATCAGCGGCGAGGGCGGCATCGACAATCGCGTCAGAAATCTGATCGCAAATTTTGTCCGGATGCCCTGCCGCCACCGATTCTGAGGTGAAGTGTGTTGTTTTGCTCATAGATATACCTTTCTCTGCCCGTTTAGAAAAAAATAACCCCGCCAAGCGGGGTATACTTTTTCCCTACTTTAGGCAAATCATCTCCCGATGGTTACATCGGAATCTCTTTTAAGCACCGCGATCTTTTTGACTCGGTTGCTGGATGGTTACGGAGAGAGTCTCCTTTACCAGAGCTTCTCGTGAGAAGCTGCGGCCACCACTCTTGATTTATTAACTTCCCATTACGGTACTACTGCAGAACGCACCTTGTCAAGATACTGACTCATGCTCCACCGTTTCCTGAAACGGTATATCTGGCAGTCCCTGAACACCACCAAATGAAATACGATCCAGGACTTTTTGCTCCATATTCACCATTCTCCCTGAGTGGATGACAAAGTCTCCGAACCTATTTTGGATAGCATCCATAGCCCGGGTCAGATCCCGCTTCCTGTTTTCTTCGGGAAACAAAGACGCCTGCTGTGAAGTATCCCGGTGTAATGCATAACAATACACCGCAAGTAATTTCACCGGTTTTTCGGGTGCGTGCGTGAGCATAGTACGCATGGCAGTATAAAAGTCTGCGTCGGTAAAAAGAGGTGATAATTTTTTCTCCTGTGTATGCCAATGCGTGTGATCGGCAAACCCGGTCGAAATCCCCACGCCGTAGGCTGCAAAGCCATCTGCCCGCAACCGCCGCCCCATTTTCATCACTAACTGTGTCAGGATTTGCCACAATCGGGAATCATTGGTCGCACGGGGAGTGCCCAGGACATACGACTGGCCAAAACTTTTCTGATCTTCTTCTGTATCTTTCTCAAACTCCTTATACATACCACCGTCTTCATATCCATGAAGCCTAAGCCACCAGTGGTATCCCATGACGGAATGGAACGCGCGTTTGAGCTCTATGGCGCTCGCCCGGTAAAACGCCAGGGGAGTCATGATACCCGCAGCCCGGAGTCTCCTGCTGTTGCCCTCTTTGATACCGCAAAAATCCGTGAGCTGCATTCCGGCAAACGTATCCAAGATGTTGTCTTTGGTGATTGTCACCAATCCGTCGGGTTTTATGAGCCCTGAGGCGATTTTGGCTAAGTATCTGTTCGGCGCGATTCCGCACGAAACGGTAATCCACTCCCCTATTTCCAAACGAATCCGATTTTTTATCTCGCGGGCTATATTGACCATGGATAATTTTTCTAACGCAGGTGTATTAGCAAGATTCATTACCATCTCATCGATGGACTCGACGCTGATATGCGCCGTATACGATTGCAAAACCCCCAGCAGCTGCCGGTTCACGATACGATACTTGGGCGGATCGGGCGGCAGCACGACCAAATGCGGGGCAAGCATCTTCCCTTCCCGGACTCTCATACCGGTTTTTACCCCCAGTTTCTTTGCTTCGTAAGATGCAGCCAGGATGCAACCGTAATCTTTCACATAGGCTGCGACTGCCATCGGAACCCCCCGCAACAACGGATTAGCCTGCTGCTCTATGGTCGCAAAACAGGAATTGATATCCACATGCATCGTGGTGGGAGCTATCGGGTTAAAGTCCATAAGACAGAACTAATGAATGGTTTCTACTTCAACTAACGTCCAGCCGAGGGTCTCGCTATCCATCACGAGTTTAAAAAACGTACTGCCGTCACTCACCGAAAAGATATGGAAGAGTCGGCGTCCTTCCCACACCGTGTGGTGAAGACCGATGGTGGTAATGTGGTACTGTCTCCCGTGCCAATAGAGGCCATACGGAAGCACTTTTCGGGTTTTGTGATTGCTCCAAAGGGTGACGGATACGGGTTCGTTAATGGTTTCCGGCATATTTTACCCGCCGTAGCCTTTTAAGCGTAGGAGGGGTGTAAAACCATAATAAACCCGAAAATGGAGTCGGTCAACTAGGCGTAACTATATCAAATTATACGAAATATAACCGAAAGTGAATCGGCAAACAATTACATGACATTACTGTATACATTCTGCTGGACAACCGAATTATTTGAGTTCCGTATAGTCCTATAGTATAATATACCTATATATGCCAACTTCTCCGGAAGGATACATCATACGACCATATAATCCGAACGACCGCAACCCACTCATGAATTTTTTCATGAACGTACAACGCGGCAATCGGAGACTATCAGAAGACCTTATGCTATGCGTACGTTCACGTAACGTGACGGTGTTGGTCGCAGAGCTGGAGCAACGCATCGTGGGATACGGAGAATTCCACAAGAGTGGGTTCCGATCAATATATTTTCATCACGCAGCGGTACTGAGGCCCAAAAGAGAGCAAGGCATATTTACGGATATACTAAGTGAAGTTATGCGACGGGCAGGCAAATCAGAGATTACTGCGGAAATCACTCGTGATGCCAATCATCTGGAATTAATGAAGCGCGTTGGTTTCGTCATTACCGAAGAACTTCCCCGATACCGATATGCGCTGAAGCGCCCCAGGCTCCCGCT
Organism: Patescibacteria group bacterium; assembly: GCA_038062795.1. Taxonomy (GTDB): domain Bacteria; phylum Patescibacteriota; class Microgenomatia; order UBA10105; family UBA927; genus UBA927. Next base: position 31,837 of record JBBTWM010000043.1, read on the forward strand.
TTTTGGCTAATTTGCATTCCTGATTCGCTTTTATCCAGCGACTGTGCTATACTCCTTATTGCACTTGTATTGAAGCAATGCATCTGCTTATCAAGTTAATAGTTGAGAAGTTTAGAGAAAAAACGCCCCAAGATTTATTTTTTATAACCTGCGTCTTTTCCCCTTTTCAGGTTTTTTCCATATAAGCAGTTCTATTGTTTCAACATTCCAATTTTTCAAAAAACTATGTATCAAGGCAACAACCGTTCATTTCGTCGTCCCAGGCCAGCATTCGGCAATTCACGTGGTGGTGGTGATGATCGAAGCGGCCGGCATATGCGAACCGTTCCCGCAAGCGTGATACTTGCTACCATTGCCCGAAGCCACGACAATCACGCAGGAACAATTGAGAGCGATCCCATTCCGGTAACGCACCAATTTACCGACTTTGGACTCAATACCACGCTCGTAGACACCATCAAGGCCAAAGGATTTACTACACCGACTCCCATCCAGGATATGGCAATCCCGGCAATACTCGCCGGACGGGATCTCATCGGCACGGCAAACACAGGAACCGGCAAAACAGCCGCGTTCCTTATCCCGTTACTCCAAAAAGTCGTACATGACCGCAATCAACGTGTATTAATCGTCGCCCCGACACGGGAACTTGCCGTACAGATACACAAAGAGATACGGGATTTTTCGCGGGGTTTATCCATACGAACAGCCATGCTTATCGGTGGTGCTAACGAGTGGCGCCAGCGTGCTGATCTCAAACTCGATCCGCATTTTGTGGTCGCTACACCCGGCAGACTCAAAGACTTCGTGGAGTCTCGTTATGTCCGCTTGTCCTCGTTTCGCAACGTGGTCCTGGACGAAGCAGATCGCATGGTAGACATAGGGTTTATCAACGACATCAAGTACTTTATCTCGTTACTTCCCAAAGAACGCCAGTCGTTATTCTTCTCGGCGACCATATCAGGAAAAGTCGGCGAAATCCTTACAGACTTCGTCGTTAATCCGGTGCGGGTGTCGGTAAAAACGGAAGATGCGGCAATGACCATCCACCAGGATGTCATCCGCGTCACCGATAGGGGTGCCAATGCCAAGGTGGAAGCGCTCCATGATTTGTTGATCAAAAAAGAATTCGACAAAGTGCTCATTTTCGGGCGTACCAAATGGGGAGTGCAGAAATTATCCGATGAATTAGTCAAACGCGGGTTCCGCTCAGGCGCCATTCACGGCAACAAGCGCCAGAACCAACGCCAATACGTACTCGAACAGTTTAAACGGAGCGAAATCCAGATATTGTTAGCTACCGACGTCGCCAGCCGGGGACTGGATATACCGGATGTTTCGCACGTCATCAACTACGACTTACCGGAAACGCTGGATGATTATATCCACCGTATCGGCCGCACAGGCCGCGCAAACAAGCGCGGGATTGCCCTCACGTTCGTAGATTAAGTGTGATGTAACCGCGACACGTTTCCTTCTATTAGGAATTGTAGTCTCCGTTCAACTTTATTCATCTCCAACAGTATTGCCAGCTCCCATGCAGACGGCAACGGTCGCGTATCGGATAACAAACCATGAATTGCGTCTCTTCTGCCGTGCGTTTCACGCCAATTTTGAATAATTGCTCGCGCACGGACACCACGGCGGTATATCCGGGGAATATACGATAGTACTGATCTCTCGGCGGATACAAAGGTAGCCATCTCGAAATACCACAAAAACACACTATAAGCTATAGACTAAATTACCGCAGCATAAAAGGCAAGGGCACCTACGGTGATTCCATAAAAAAGCCCCACCTAAGCGGGGCTTTTTATTATTGGTATTGCTACCAACATGAGTTTTTTATGCTCGTTTTACATTTTTAGCGCTTGGGCCTTTGGGACCGTCTACGACTTCAAACGTGACCGTTTCGCCAACTTGAAGT
>JBBTWM010000044.1:0-2075 GCA_038062795.1 Patescibacteria group bacterium
AAAACATACCAACCCGGAGGATATTATTGCCAACTCAACCTGGTTTTATCACCCCGCATCCATTGCGGGCAGACCGATACTATCCGGGTACACCTATTTCACTTGGTCATATGGATACGATCAAGCGCCACGCGAAGCCATACTCACCTCAATATATCAAGCGGACTCTGTACCTTCGTTATGTATGATCGCGCAAACCAACAGTGTGGCATTTGTTGAACTCAACGAACAACCCGAAACCTATCTTCGGCCAAACTGGGCGCTATGGCAAAGCATTATCCCCGTCTATGAGAATCCAATATCACACCTTACACTATACTCAATAGCGGATACCTGCCCGGAAGCCGGACCGTAATCCAACTCATGACAACCAAACACTATCTTCTCTTGCTACTCATCGTTTTGTTTGCCGGCGGTCTCCGTTTCACTGGTCTCAATTGGGACGCGAAATCCCATCTGCACCCGGACGAACGGTTTCTTACCATGGTCGCAAGCTCTATCACCTTACCTTCAACGATTATGACCTACTTCGATACTACTGCTTCTCCGGCAAATCCTCATAATCGGGGATTTTCCTTCTACGTCTATGGCACCTACCCCCTGCATGGAACCAAACTTGTCGCCCGTTTATTGCACAGAGACACATACGATGAGATCGTGCTCATCGGGCGTGCGTTATCCGGAGTCGCCGATCTTATAACCGTCATCCTGGTCTTTTGTATCGGCGCACATCTTACCAAACGTAATGAAGCAGGACTACTTGCTGCTTTGTGTTATGCACTTGCCGTTGTTCCTATTCAGTTATCGCATTTTTTTACCGTGGATCCGTATGTGACCCTGTTTATTACTATTGCCCTTTGGCACATCCTGCGGGGACGCATCGGATTTTTCACCGGGGTCGCCATAGGACTTGCCATCAGTGCAAAAATATCAGCCATCCTTATCCTGCCGGTATTGTTCCTCTGCCTCATTTCCTTATGGCCATGGAGAGGAAACACGCCGGCCATCGTCAAAAAGCGCAAACTGGTACTCATAGGCGGGTTCCTGTCTTTGGTTGGTTTATTGTTGACCGTTCGCGTGAGCTACCCCTATCTCTTCAGCGGACTGCACCTCAATCCCCTGCTCCTTGCAAACTGGAAACAACTTGCATCATTTGACGGCCCAACCACCTCATTTCCTCCGGGACTCCAATGGGTAAATGTTTCGCCGCTGCAACCCGCGCTGGATCTTATTGTATTCGGACTTGGACTGCCACTGAGTACACTCGCATGTATGTCAATCATCCGGCTTGCTCTGGCATTCTGGAAGAAACCGCGCTGGAATCCGATGTTCTTTCTCGTACTGTGGGTGTTTTTCATCTTCGGATATCAATCACTGCAATTTGCCAAACCCATGCGGTATTTCTGGGCGGCGTATCCCTCCCTTGCCGTCTTTGCCGGCATAACACTCTATCAACTTCTCCGATTCATTTCTCACAAAATACGTGCGCGGTATGTCGGCCAATTGGTCAATGTGTTTATGTGTGCATCGTTATTTTTGTGGCCGCTTTCGTTTGTTTCCATGTATTCCCGCCCCCACACGAGAGTTGCCGCAAGCACCTGGATATTTACCCATGTGCCCCCGCAAAGCACTATCGCATGGGAGCATTGGGATGATCCCCTGCCGTTTGCGATAGCGCCATATACCCCTTCCTCATACACCCAGATCCAACTCCCCTCATTTGATCCCGATGATGCAGAAAAAATACAAAAAATTCAAAACGTTCTCACCAGGGCAGATTATCTTATCCTTTCGAGTAATAGAGCGTATGGTTCACTTAAACGCGCAGGAGCGCGGTTTCCTCTCACCAACCGCTTGTATCAACGCCTCTTTTCCGGAGCATTGGGATTTGATCTTGTTGCGCAATTTACCTCCCGGCCGATGGTCCCCGTGCCCGGAGTGTCGCTTTGCATCCCTATCCCGGGGTTTTCCTATGGATCTACATCAGCATCACTGGAAACATGTCCTACGAACGGCATACACATTATTGATGACTATGCGGATGAAACATTCACGGTCTATGATCACCCGAAGGT
>JBBTWM010000045.1:0-2757 GCA_038062795.1 Patescibacteria group bacterium
TGGGCCATGCCATGTATGTCATCGAAGACATCATGGTTCGTTTCCACCGCATGAAAGGCGATCCTACACTGTGGCTGCCGGGCGCGGATCATGCTGGTTTTGAAACACAGTACGTCTATGAGAAGCACCTTGCCAAACGAGGCAAGAGCCGCTTTGATTTTGACAGGGAAACACTGTATCGGGATATTTGGAACTTCGTCCATGAGAATCGAGGGAAAATGGAAAATCAGCTACGTAGGCTCGGATTTTCGCTCGACTGGGGCAGAAATGTATTTACCCTCGACCCCAAAGTCGTCGAAACTGTCTATGCTTCTTTCAAACAACTCTCTGACGAAGGACTTGTCTATCGCGATTCCCGGTTAGTAAACTACTGCACCAAGGACGGCACCGGATTTTCTGATCTTGAAGTGCTGCATGTGGAACGAAACGACCCCATGTATTACATGAAATACGGGCCGTTTACGATAGCCACTGCCCGGCCCGAAACAAAATTCCGCGATACCGCGCTTGCCGTCAACCCGAAAGATAAACGCTACAAAAAATATATCGGGCAAACCATGGAAATTATGGGGTTGCTGGGCCCCATTACCATGACCGTGATTCCCGACCCAGAGGTGGATCCCAAATTCGGCACCGGTATTATGAAAGTGACTCCGGCCCATGATCCGCATGATTTTGAACTCGGAAAACAATTCAATTTACCGGTAACACCAATTATCGATTTCCGTGGAAAGATGGATTTTTCCTGGTTTTTATCACAGCCCGTCATTGATCCGAAATACCGGGCCCGTGCAGAAAAATATCATGGCAAAAAAGTCGCAATAGTGCGCCCACTTATGGTTGAGGATATGAAAGCCGACGGGTTGCTTGTAAAAGTCGATGAGACGTATTCACATAGGGTAGGCACTTGCTGGAAATGCGGTACAGTCATCGAACCTTTGCCGTTAGAACAGTGGTACGTGAAGGTAGCTCCACTTACTAAAAAAGCAACTGGCGCCATCAAAAAGAAACAGGTGACCTTTATCCCGAAGCGCTTTGAAAAAAGTGCACTGACGTGGCTGACTAATTTTCATGACTGGAACATCAGCCGTCAGAACGTCTGGGGCATCCGCGTCCCTGCGTGGAAATGCGCAGACTGCAACAATTGGACCATTACCAATGGAGACGCGCCTACGAAATGTGATACGTGCGACTCTACACATATCACCCAAGATACAGACACATTTGATACCTGGTTTTCTTCAGGACAATGGCCGTTTGCGACACTCAAGGCCTGCCAGCCCAACGACTACGATTACTTCTACCCCACGTCTGTCATGGAAACCGGCTATGACATACTCCCCTGGTGGGTGTGCCGCATGCTTATGCTGGGCATTCACCTAACCGGACAAGTACCGTTTGAAACCGTCTATCTTCATGGGCTTGTCCGCGACGGCAAAGGGCAAAAAATGAGCAAGTCAAAAGGAAATGTCATCAATCCCCTGGACATGATCGACAAATACGGAGCAGACGCCCTTCGCATGGCGCTCGTATTCGGAACCGGAGCAGGCAACGATCAATCACTGGCAGAAGACAAAATCCGCGGGATGAGAAACTTTGCGAACAAACTTTGGAATATCGCTCGCTACATCGAAATGATTGCCGTAAACGTCCCTGCACAAACAGCTATTCCGTTGTATGACGCTGCACTCCATAAAAACCTTACCGATGCAAATGACAAACGGATTATTTCAGAAGTACATATGCTTGCTGTACAAGTCACAAAATACATGGATTCTCACCGATACTCCGATGCAGCCTTAACGATCTATGAATTTGCGTGGCATCGCCTCGCGGATGTGCATTTGGAAAAAAACAAAGAGCGGTTTCGTACAGGCGACGCGTTAGCTATCGCAGTCCTTCGACACGTGTTTCTCATCATTCTCAAACTTACTCACCCGTTCATGCCCTTTGTCACAGAAGAAATCTGGAGTAAACTTCCGAAACAAACAAACGATCCGCTTATTATCTCCTCCTGGCCATCCGGCCGACAGAGTTAATTTCCTGAAGAGGACGCCACAGGGGTCATGGTAGGAACGCTGATTGTTGGCCGCGCAGTTGGGGATGTAACCGATATCCCTGTTGCCGTAAATGATTTGATAATCTCGTCAAACACTGCATCGTCTTTGGTAAAGTCTGTAGCGATTCCTGCAGGTGCAAAGTGGTTAAACTCTATCGCGAGCGTTTCCGAAACCGGCATGAGTACGCCGCGGATTTGTGTAAATGTATATCCGCCACCGGTTCTTCCGGTAAAATTTCCCGTGTACTCGTACGCATATGCGCCGCCGAATACCCCCTGCTTCATGGTAAATTCCCGGCCTGCCGCATCCGTAAGGATAGCGCCTCTGAAATCCGGTAAAAGCTGGCCCTTCCCGCGAGCTGCAACGGTAAACCTGGTTCCTCCGGGCAAATTCGTTCCCTGTGAAACACAACTCTGACTGTCGCAAGCCGGTGCCTTCACGCTGCCTGGTAATTTGTAGGTTACCCCGGCAACCGGCTTTTTTGTGCTCCCGCTTATCACCTCATATGTTTGCCAGGATAACGCTGCCGTTGTTCCGGACGGACTGGACTCACGGGTAATCGTTGGATTTATATTTTCTGACGGCGGTGTTGTAGGGACGACAAGCTCGTCGCGTATGATTGGCGCGAAAAATGAACGGATATGACTGCTTAACCATACGCCAAGTCCGAACAATAGAATAATAAATATCACCGTAC
>JBBTWM010000045.1:2857-12746 GCA_038062795.1 Patescibacteria group bacterium
TGACTGCTTAACCATACGCCAAGTCCGAACAATAGAATAATAAATATCACCGTACCCAACCGGTTTCCGCCGGTTTTCTTTGGAGGTGACGGGAGTGTTACAGGAGTCTCCGGAGGAACTTCAGTCATCCCTGATGTGGGACTTTGAAAAACGCGGGCCGCCTCAGGCACAACCTCACTACGGTCTTTGGTGCCGGACTCATCATGCCTCCCTGCGTCCTGTGCTATCTCACCAGACGCGGGATCAATAATCGGCGTTTCCTCTATGGGGAGCGCTGACGAATCTGCGCTTGATTTCGGAGGTTCATCGGACATGAGTATATTGTTTCATTGTTTAGAGCGGGTTTCAAGATATATAAACAGGATACTACCTCTGAGGCTATGCGTACCTAACGGAATTATTTTTTCACGAACAGAATTGCATTCGGTATGTTTCTCCCCGGACCCACTTTATACCCGCCTTGACTCGGCGAGGCAGGTCCCCCGCTCCAAAGCGCGGTTGAACCGCCGTTATCTAAATTTAATCCATTATCCAACCCGAGAGTTTTCAGGACGTGTGCCACCTCGGCAACCGTTGCGCTATGGACCACCCCGATATAGGCAACCGATCCTTTGTTGCCGACAAAGCTCCTGTTTCCTCGGCTTCCTTTTTTCGGATCATCATCCCCACCGAACGTAATATTTCCGCCTGACAAAAGAAGCGGCTGCATAGCAAGCACGCCATCGGGGCTGGTATCCCGTCCCCAATCCAGAGTCCTCCCCACAAACCGCATGGAGCCGGACAAAAATATCACCGCAGGAACGGTACTATACACATTGTTATCCGGGTTAAAATACGCTTTGTTTTTATTCATAAGCAGCGTGTCAAACGAATTTTTCTTATCAGCACAGCTGGGATAGTCTGCGGGGCAAAAATATGATCCGTTGATTCCTGCAAACGCACCACTTCTGGACACGTATTCAGAAAGTGACAATGCGGGACAATCCTTAAGACACGTACCATCGGAGGCCGTATCAACAATAATCCGCGTATTACTCATGTCCGCAGCGATCATATCGACCAGATAGGAACCGATATCCGCTTTCACAGATTGCCGGCTAAATCCGGCTGAAGGAGGTGCATTATTTTCCACCACATTGGCAGGGATCACAAAACTCGCAGCAATTTTTTCTTTCGTGGCACGGATATCCTTCAGCAGGGTCGCTAATTGCGCCGAGGCCGTCGACCACTTACGCTGGGACAGTAGCGAAAAACTTCCGGCTAGCTGTTCCTCAAGTTTCCCCGTATCCTTCGTCAACACACGGAGATCAATAAGTTCCTCATATATTTTAACCGCCTGGTCATACGTCGTTTGAATATTGGTAATTTCCTTTACAAGCTGCTCATTTCTGACGAACTGATCTTCGCTTCGCACGGTAATCAATTCATGTATCAACCGGTTTATTTCTTCTTCCGCCTGAGTTTTCTCTGCGTCAAGCATCCTGCTTTGGCCCTGAAAAACGGCGATTGCAAACAGAGATATCACAATGACAAGAGGGATTACTACTAGCGGCACAAGAATGGATATGCGGGAGGTTCTCCAGTGGTTTAATTGTTTAGTCCACTGGAGCAGATGAGGATCCATGAGATCAGTATACAGGAGCCGTTACCCTCTTTCCAAATAGGTGGCAGTCTCCGGATCAATCCCGATCGTATCGCCTTCTTTAATAAATAATGGCACGGTAATCACGGCGCCTGTTTCTACGACAACGGTTTTTGTAGCTCCCGTTGCGGTATTTCCCTTTGCCCCATCATCGGCTTCCGTCACCGTAAGCCAAACCTTTTTAGGGAACCGGACTCCGACCGCATCTTCACCGTAAACTAACACCTGATAGGTATCGTTCGGTTTTAAATATTTGATAAACCCATCCAGCAAGGCTTCGGATATATTGAATTGCTCATAATTAAAGTTATCCATAAACACGTACGCGTTACCTTCTTTATACAAATATTGCATTTCCCGTGTGGTAATCGGGAGCTCTTCTACCGACTCCCCGGACTTGTAGGTGAATTCAATCACCTTGCCTGTTTTCAGGCTCTTTAGTTTTGCCCGGACAAACGCGCTTCCCTTACCCGGATTCACAAATTGGAATTCCGCAATCTGATTCGGTTCTCCGCGAAATTCGATAAAATTCCCTTTTTTAAAATTAGCGGTCGTTATGGTAGCCATAGAAATAAAAAACCCTCATCCGCCTACCTGGCTTGGGGAGATAATTATCCCACGAGCGGGCATAATTCGCAATATTAGAGGGTGAACTTGATCACTTTTCTGGCAAATACCCCACCGCGCTTTTCATAAAAACGGTGCGCATCGGTAAGCGGTAAACTGGAAGTAAATTCTATAGTACGTATGCCGTGATCCTTAGCATATAGCTTGATAAATTCCAGTAATTCGGATCCGATACCACTTCTTCGTTTGTTCTTATCCACGACAAAATCATCTATGTGTGCAAATAGTTTTCCGGTGATGAAATCAGTAAGAATAAAAAATGTCGCCACACCGACGACAGTGCCGCCGTCATCAGCGATAAATATTTTCCGGTCGTCCCGGGTAAGCGCGGCATCATAATTACGCTTGCCCAACTCATGGGCGCGGACATTGTCAGGATCGAAATGGACCTGCTCATTTACCACTTCTCCCAACTGATTGAGTAAAAGCAGCACCTGATCACGGTCTGCGGCTGTAGCAAGTCGGATAATCATAGTGCGAACAATTCATCTCCGGGAAACAACAACGTCTCCTGAATGCTCTTTGCATTGGCAAATAACATGACAAGCCGGTCAACGCCGACCGCTATGCCGCTACAATCCGGAAGTCCGACTTTAAGCGCTTCTATGAAGTTGTGGTCATAATCATATAATGTTTTTCCGAGTCTTTTAATCTCCTTTAGTTCGTTATTGAAGCGATCCCGCTGTTCCTTCCAGTCCGTTAATTCACTATAACAATCCCCGAGCTCCAGCCCGTCAATATAAAATTCGAACCGCTCTGCAAATCGCGGGTCCGATTTCTTTTTTCGTGCAAGCGCCCCCATCACACCCGGAAATTCATACAAAATAGTCGGCTTACCCCTCCCCAAGTGTGGCTCCACCTCATTTAAAAATATCTGATTATATATTTCTTCCCAGGTATTATGTTTGGTTACCGTATACCCCTTTTTTTCTGCAATTTTTGTGGCGTTTTTCAAATCAAAAAATTCATCGAAATTGATATGTGCCCACGTAGAAAATGCCTGTGCAACGGTAAGTCGCTCCCAGGGAGCTTCGAGGTGTATCTTTTTCCCCTGATAGGAGAGGGTGTTTGGCTGGAGTTCAACGTTTTTTTCGTCTATCCGCTGTAAATAGGTATTGATAAACATGCACAACTCTTCGCAATCTTTCATAATCTCATGGTAATCAACACCGATTCGGTACCATTCAAGAATCGTAAACTCCGGATTATGCAGTGAACTTTGCGTCTCCATATTCCGGAAACTTTTGGTCAGCGCAAAACAGTTTCCTAAGCCCGCAACTATAAGTTTTTTAAGCGGCACTTCCGGTGACGTCGACAGGTATGCCTGTTTCGGTTTTCTGTTCCGGTCAAAAAGCGTAGTCTCAAATACATCCAGATAACTCTCCGCAGGAGGCTTGGCGATCAGTAGCGGCGTCTCTACTTCATGAAATTGCCTGCCTTCAAAAAATATACGTATCGCACGGAGAACTTTTTCGCGAATGAGGTAGCGCTGCCATAATGCCGGATTCTTTTTCAGTAATTGCCATGTGGTCATATGCACGTTCTACGGCCCGGCATATTAGAGAAACTTCATAACGTTCGATTTTTGACGAAGCTCCAAAAACCATGACTGCAGCTTTTCACTTACCGTGTTACCGATAATCGCTTTCTTTGCTTCCTCACGCAGGGAAGCCGGTTCTGTCGCCGTAAGCAGCGCTCTGTTGGTCGCGATATAGTTATCGATATCCGCTTCCGTAATCGTAAGACCGCGGGTTAATAATTTCTCTACCGTAAGCTGAACTTTCAGCTGCTGATTAAAGTCAGCCTCTGTTAATCCTTGGAATTTCAAAAAATCTTCTAAATTAACTTCTGTTCCTAAGCTGGACAATATTTCCTTTTGTTTTACCTGGATGTCGGTATTCGTTATCGCCAGACCCGATTTTTTCGCTTCACTCGCTATAAGGGATTCACCGATCATTCCTTCTAGAGTTTGCTGGCCGTATCGGGTACGCATGGTGGTATTGAGTTGCCAGGTAAAGATTGGTTTTCCGTTCACAATGGCCGCCAAAACCAATCCTTTGTTAGCAGCAAGCAATATGACAAATAGCACGGCAAGTCCGATAAGAACCCAGCGCCAAGAAAAACCTTTCCGCGTAGTCACCTGAGGGGCTACGGAATCAAACGGGGGAGGAACAGGAACTGATCTTTTTTTGGCTGCTATTTTTTTTGGCATAGTGCAGTAAATTTATACAGTACGGTGCAACACCTTGTTACCATGGGAGAATATCATAGAAATTGTACCGATTCAAGAAGGAATGTCGCCGGTACCCCTCAAGGACGCGTTTGCTGCCAAAGGTACATACTCCCCATGCGTTATCTAAACGATAATAACCATACGGTGAGGAAAAAGGGGTGGGACTTGTCATACAGCAGGAACCCATACTATACTGCCGTAAGAGTCGTATGAATAAACGAGAACCACACCAAGGCACAACGGATAAAGGCAAGCGTGAGCCCTCCGGATTCCCGCACTATCCCCGTTTATTCTCCGCACCACACATCCCACGCATTCTTGGAGGTGTTGGCAAAACCTTATTATGGCTCATCCTGATATTCAGCATACTCACCAGCCTGACCGCAACCAGCCCGGCGGCCGGTGAACAAATGGATCGCATCCTAAAGCAGATAGGGCTCATGACAACGTTAACGGCCAAAAACTCTGCGATATTAGGAGCATCAGACACACTTGCGACGGAAAACACCGCGGTGGAACATAGGTATGAATATTGGCAAAACGTTATCCGCAACCATCCTGACTATCGTGATGGACACTATATGCTCGCACTTCTTGCCTTCCAACGGGGAAACATGGATGAAACACGCATACACCTTAATAAAGTCAAAATCCTGGATCCCAACTATCCGGGTATAGCACTTCTGGAAACACTGCTCTCCGGGGAATAAAAAGAATTATTTCGTCTCGGGCTTTTTCTCTTCCTCAGGCTTCTTTCCTGCCTGCGCAGTCTGGTCTACCGGGACCCCCGCAGCATCAGCGCCCTCTCCTGAAGCAGCCTGTTCTGCTTCGGCGGGTATAGCCGCTTGTGCAGCGGCTTCAGCCGCCGCTTGCTCCTCTGCTGCTCGACTGACTAAAGCACCGACTTTTACAACGCCGACGGTTGCGTCAGAGAGCACGGTGACGCCCGAAGGCATATGAAGATCAGAAACTTTTAACTCCTGGTCCACGCTAGTAAGCACGGATACATCAACTTCAATTTTTTCCGGTAGGTCTGTTGGGAGCGCTTCTACCTCAACTTCAGTAATAAGGCTCAGCAAAACACCGATCTTCTGTACCACAATAGAAGATTCTCCCGTAAGAACCACAGGGACCTTCGCATGTACCTTTTCTTTCAGGTCAACCTGGTAAAACTCGACGTGTAAGATGGTATCTTTCACGGGATGCTTCTGAACATGATGAATCAGTACCGGCTTCGTCACGCCTGCCAAAACCAATTCGATTAACCCGGTCTCCCCTGCCGCGGCAAATACCGCTGTAAAATCCGATAACGAAATAATCAGGTTTTCACTGTCTAATTTTTTTCCGTATACTGTTGCAGGGAGGTTGCCCGCCTGACGGAGTTTTTTTACTTTGCGGCCAATCATTTCGCGCTTTTGTGCTTTCAGTGTGTGTTTCTTCATAAGTTTTTTTGAAATATGACGCGGAACCTTGCGTCTTTCGTAAGAGTTGTATTGTACTCAAGGACCGACCCTTTTGCAACACCGCCTTCACCCGACGAGCTCCACGCATCAGGATATCGGAGCGTGACATGCCAAGGCATTTCCGATATTCCCGACTGTTTCCGTATGGTCAGCTGGTAGATTGATGTCGTGTCAAACGCAACAGCTCCATAGAGCTTCCATGACAAAGAAATTTGGCGAGTCTGCCTCGGACGCACGGTTATAGGAATATGGACGATCTTATATGACGCTCCTGCCTCTTCATACCAATAAGGCGCGGCAGGAGGAATGGGATTTGACATGGTGCGGGTCGGCACCAATGATCCATCAAGGCTTACCTCCCGAACCTCTGCCGCCAGTGGTATCAGCAGCCGCATATACAGTTGGTACGACCCGCTGCCGTCGGCAAGAACCGGAGCATCATTAACAATCTTTACCGTCAAAGCATGCTCCAGTGTGCCGTCAGGATCAATCGTTATTTGGGACAGCGCTTCACGTTTCACAAAAAAGTTGGTCTTATTTACCCCGAGGTTTGCCTCTATAATACTCACCCCGTCACCGATACAGGGAACTTGACGTGCAACCACGTCACACGCATCCAGAACCACCTCCCCTCCCCAATTCCATTGGGTAACGAGTGATTGCAGCTGTTGATCAACAAAATAAAATTGTATATCCCGGGATTGAATAGATTCGGTCACCGCATGAAGAAGGGCTCCTGCGGAAAGCGACCGGTCAGTGGTAATGCGGGTAAGGAGTGCATTGGTTAACGCTCCTAAAAAGTCTTTTTTTTGCGTACTGCCGGGGAAAAAATCAGTTTGTGTATAAAGAAGGGACTTCGCAAAAAAATTGCCGGCCGATATACGCTCATTAAAATCCAGAAGTTCAAGGGGCCCCGTAACAGTAAGCAGCTTTGTGACCATCGGCAGACTTATCCCGATCACCCCATCGACGCTTACTCCCATTTCCTTTTCATAAAACCAGGCCGCTTTGGCTCCGCTTTCAGAAAAATTCGGATCCCAATTGCTGTCCCGCAAATACCAATGTTCATTACCAAGAATTTCCCGGATGGCAATCGGAGGATCCACGTGTCCTTTTAACTGGCCGTCTGCAGAATAGACATCCTGCACGTCCAATGTTTCTACCCTTCCGTCCGCAAAAGAAACTAACAATAAGCTGCCGATAAACCCACCCGTGGGACGCAACTCCATACTATTTTGGAGTAATACCAAATAGGTTTGCTTCTTTCGAAATCCGCCGATCCTAGGATACAAGGCAAGAAGTTTTTCTGTGTATCCGACAATCTCCCGAATTCTCGCAATTTCCGTAATTCCTTTATTCGTTAATTGTGAAATGGTTTTTGTGTTAAATGGGAAACGACGACTACCAAGCAACGAGTCGAGTTGTGCGGCAACCAATGCAAGATGTTGTGATACTCTGGACACTTCACTCGTCAACTCAGTAACTTCCACGAGACCTGCGCGCTGTTTTGTGTCCTCAGGAAAAAATATTCCGCCGGCAACAGTGCGACTGGTGGCAAATATCGTTAATACCCCGGATTCAACTTTTGACATATCGTGCAAAATAGAAAGTAGTCTGTCCTGATCTTCAACCATACCGCCGGCCCCTATAACAACAAACATGGGAGAACCAAGATGCAACAGTAAACGGGATGCCTGAAGATAAGAACTACTGTACCCCAATAACGCCTTCGTCCATTTCGCCTCACCCCTGGTCAGCGTCTTGCTGCTTACGGCGAGTAACCCGACACCGACACCCATAGAGGTAATGTAAAGTAGAACCGGTACCAATATAGTTATGAAGCCAACGCCAACCCATCGTGCCACACGCAGACCGATCGACCCCGTCCTGTACTTTGGAAACCGTTTCTTGGAATAAAATATTTGCTGCAGGGTGTCAGCGATCCTCCTTTTATCCGCACTATCCTGCGTCTCGGCTACCATTGCCCGCTCACGTGGTGGCTCCGTCAGCATTACACTCTTCCGTTTCAAAGGACTCGGCTCTTTTCGGCCGTTTTTGATTTGTACCTTTTCTCGAAAAAAAAATGCAAATATGGCATGCACGGTTTGTGTTGCTAACGGATTGGGGTCAATAAAGTAAAGTTTAATCTTTTGTAATCGAACATCGGATAGATCACTCTCATCTCCTTCGTAGATTACCGCAAGTTTTTTTGACTCGCTCCAATCGCCGCGCTCGAAAAAAGATTTCACGAAATCAGCGTCACCAACACAAATCAAGTAGTGTGGAGGCACGGGCATCGCATGATTTACGACAACTTGGCACCCGGAGGATTCCAGGTATTTCCGCATAGGCTCTATAAAAGGAGCGTTTTGGGCTTCAATTCGGGCCACCGGAGAGGCTGTTTCACTGGAACTATTGGTTTCATGCATAGGCGAGGTCATAGAAGAGCATCCGACCGTATGTGTATTATGACAAACCACGCTCCCGAAAACAACACAAACAAAGACGCAGTGTTAGGTACGAAGAAAAGTATCGGACATGAGCAAGCCTAGGAGTCGAGGGCCGCATTTACAAATACGTCTGCCCGTCTATTTTGCTCCCGGGGAACAGCGGTATACCGTATTTTTGCGCCGACCTCTGCTTCCAGTAAGCGGGTTGTCATAAGCAGGCTGCGAAGATGTGACCGCTTCACCTTATACAACCCGTTCAATTGATTCACGACGAGGGTGGAATCCAAATAAAAATTTAGCGTATCGTTTTTTGTAGGACGCGACTGCTCACCCTGAGTTATAAAATACTTTAAAGCTTCTATAACCGCGGTGTACTCTGCGGTATTATTGGTAGTCTTCCCTATTTTTTTTCCAAACTCCGTGACGAGATTTGTTTGGCTCCCCTTCTCCGTTACCAAAATTTTTTCAATGACCACACCCACTGCTGCCGATCCGGGATTACCCCGGGCTCCGCCGTCTGTATGGATAACGTATTTCATAGGGTAAGATTGTGTGCATCCGTCTCAAATCTTTTTACGACAAAAAACGCTGATGCGAATAGCACAAATAATTCCGAAGCGACCGTAATCCATGCTGCCGCAGTCATACCATAACGCGGTATAAAAATACTATTGCACACAATATTCCCTATCATAGCGATGCTATGAATGACCAAAAGAATACCCTGTTGTTTGCGCGCAATAAGAAACCACATACATAACGCTGAGACAAAAAAAACAGGCAATCCCAAAATGAGAATTCGAAGCGGCTCCTGCGCCTGGGCAAAATCAGGCCGCACCAGGGAAACCAGGGGTGCTCCGACCCACATGCCCAATGCCACAACAAGAGAGCTAGCCAGCAACAATTGAAAAGAGCGGACAAAAATCTTGTGCTGGCCGCTACCCTGCTGGCCAGCATGATGAAGAAGCAGAGGATACACAGCATTCATAAAAAAAATAGGGAATACCAATGGCAGCTCAAAAACTTTATACGCTAATCCATATATGCCAACCTCGCGGGTTGAACGGGTGAGTGTCAGCACCACGCTATCCGAATGAAAATAGATAAGATTAAACAGCAGCGCCAATCCCAAGGGGGCACCCGTCCGTAAATAGGAAAAAAATTCAGGTTTAGAAAAAACCGGTCGAATGGTGCCCAAACGGCTCCGCACCAATCCGAGGGCAATAGCGGCCGTAACGACGCTCCCGGCAATTACCGACAGAACTCCCAAATACGGACCGGACACCGGAGACCATATTGATAATATGACCGCAACGATGAGCATGGATATTGACCCTGCGTTGAGGGCAATTGTTGACAGATCGTATCGGAGAATCTGCTGATAATATGCGTTTGTTGTTGTCGTCACGGCTTGCGCAATAATCACCGGAACGAGCATAAGAACGCCGATACGCACGAGCATAGTGTATCCCTG
>JBBTWM010000046.1:0-8142 GCA_038062795.1 Patescibacteria group bacterium
GGTAGCGGCAAAACCCCTGGTAAGCTTCGGTGATCTCCTCAGCGCAATCCCGGATACCGGCGTGGTACTGAGTGCCGCTGCGGCAGCAACCCCCACTCCGACCCTCATGCCGACTCCGACGGAAACACCGGTGGCATCGCCCACCCCGACCCTGGCGACCCGAACGGCG
Source organism: Patescibacteria group bacterium (assembly GCA_038062795.1). Taxonomy (GTDB): domain Bacteria; phylum Patescibacteriota; class Microgenomatia; order UBA10105; family UBA927; genus UBA927. The sequence continues at coordinate 170 of JBBTWM010000046.1, forward strand.
CGAAAGAAACCATGGACCATAACCTTGCTCGGGGACTCGATGATCGATACGTTGGGTCCGATCGGGAGCGGACTGGCTGGCCGACTCAACACCATCTATCCCAATGCAACGTTTACGATCATCAATCACGGGGTCGGAGCAGAAAATATTGACTCTGGGTTACGCCGGCTGACCAACAGTTATTCGTATCTCGGCTTGGGAAGAAACTCTGTCGTGAGCGAAAAACCTGATGTTGTTGTCGTGGAATCATTCGGATACAACCCGTATCCGCTACCCGATATCAATGACGCACTCACCACACATTGGCTGCGGCTGGCTGCGATTGTGGATACCATCCGCCGCGAACTTCCGGAAACAAAAATTGTCATTGCAGCAACCATCGCTCCTAATTGGGATACGTTTGGCGACGGTGCACCAAATATTTCCATGAGTCCCGAGGGAAAACGGACGAAAGTCGAGGAGATCGACAAGTATATCGAAAATACGATCGCGTTTGCCAAAAGCCAGGGGATCCCCTTGGCCGATGCCTATCATCCCAGCCTGGATATCAAGGGCAACGGCAAACCCGTCTTTATAAACCCAGGTGACCATATCCATTATTCGGATTCCGGACGCACACTATTCTCCCAAACGATTGCAGGGGCCATACTTACCAATAGACTGCTTGAGTAGCGAGCGCATTTGGGCTATAATCCCCCTACTATGGCAAAAAAAGATCAGCGCATGATTCTCGCACTCGTCTGCACCGTGTGCAAATCCCAAAACTACATCACCAGTAGAAATAAGGTCAACACGACCGAAAAAATCGTGCTCAAAAAATATTGCAAACGGTGCCGCAAACACACGGAACACAAAGAAAAAAGCAAGCTGGACTAAGCATGCATAGAAATACTCTGCTCCTTACGGCGTTTTTGGCAGTCATTGCCGCGCTTCTGGTCGGCTTTAACCTTGGCCGAACTATCCCGCAATCAAGTACCAAAGTAAATGCACCTACACCGATAGGTTCACCCACACCGACGTTTGCCTATCTGTCGGGGGCAGCGTGCGGCGTCACATTCCAATACCCCAATACCCTCACTCCGCTGGAAAGTTCTACAAGCGGCACCGTATTTGCCGATATCACCCATCCGGAAACGTCCGTCGTGGTAATTTGCCAAAAGGACATTCCTCAGGTGCCATTGGCGCCGGATAAAATCGAATCCATGACGATCCGTGCCGCAACTGGTTCTGCCAGTATTTCTGCCAGACTCTATCACGATGTATCGGCAAAAGACGGCTCGCCGGTCGATAAACTTATCTTTACCCATCCCAAAACAGGACTCGATGTGTTTATCGGCGGGTTCGGACCGGTATTTACACAATTCATCACCACCCTCAAACTTCAGTAATCTGGTCGTAATTTCTTAATCCCATGAAACTTGGTACAATATGAGGGTTAGGGACGTAGGTTAATGGTAGACCTGAGCTCTCCAAAAGCTCTAGTGGGGGTTCGATTCCCTCCGTCCCTGCCACATGATACACTATAGTTTATATGCGTCGGCCTGCCCATCTTGCCAAACACAAGCACCTCCGACACCCGGTGCACCACAAAAAACATACGCACATCAATTTGCTCCTCATGGCACTGGGCGCATGCATTACCTACCTGCTCACCCGCTCTGACACGTTTCACCTCTTCCTCAACCACTTGGGATCCTATGGCTATCTCGGCGCGTTTTTTGCCGGGATGCTCTTTGTCGGGACGTTTACGGCAACGACCGGCGCCTATATTTTGGCAACCCTCACCGAAACACTCAATCCGTGGGAACTCGGGCTCATCGCCGGCCTGGGCGCGGTGGTTGCCGACGTTACAATTTTCCGCTTTGTAAAAGACAAAATCCTGGAGGAACTCGAGGATATCTATAACCAGTTCCACGGCCGCAGGCTCTCCCATATCCTGCATATCCGCACATTCCGCTGGACGCTGCCGGTTTTGGGGGCGCTCATCATCGCATCCCCGTTGCCGGATGAATTAGGAGTGGCACTTATGGGAATTTCCAAACTCCCCACCTGGAAATTCATCATCCTCTCATTCCTCCTCAACTCATTTGGGATATTTGTCGGAACCTCTGTATTTGCCCTGTTCACTAGGTAACAAACAACGTATAATATGCCTTAAAGACAAGGAGGATGTCCGTATGTTTCACAAAATCTCAACAATTCTTCTCTGGAGCGAGGATTTTCAAGCGCTAGCAGCGTGGTACCAGGAAGTGTTCAATCTAAAGGTTATAGAGCAACTGGACCATCCAAAGGATACCGGCATTCTCATGGAATTTCCCGATGGCCAGCCCTGGCTCTGGTGCGGTAAGCACTCAGAGGTCACGGGAAAGAATAAAGATCCGTTGCGCATCATGTTTAATATAAATGTTGATTCTATATCGGAAGCGTATAAATACTTAAAGGGAAAAGGTGTACCATTCATTGCAGTCCCCTTCAAAGCCCCAACAATGGAAAAATGGTTTGCAACCTTCTCCGACCCCGACGGCAATACCATACAAATTATTGGTACCAAATAATGGTATTGACTGGTACCACAATGGTGCTATAATGGGCATATTATGGGCACATCAACTTCTTCCACTATTAAACTAAATCTTCCTTCCGGCATCCTAAACAATGCCCAAGGAGAAGCTAAACGGATCGGCATAAGCTTACAAGATTTTATTCGAATGCTTATGGCATCATACTTTGCCAACCCTATCTCCACGCGTTCAGTTTCCCGAGAACAAGCACTCTACGACCAAGCACAAAAAGACATTGTACAAGGAAACTACACGGATATTTCGTCTAAAAAAGAATTACGGGAATACCTTAGAAGGCTTGATGCAACCGCATGAAATTACGTTTTACTAAGCCATTTGAACAGGAATATCAAAAACTCACAAAGAATAATCGGCCTCTCCAAAGAAAAATTCTTAAACAATTAGAATCACTCGAGCTCAATCCGAATCATCCTTCGCTTCGTTTACACAAACTCACCTCCTCTATATACTGGTCCATATCCCGATAAAAGCATAAGAATCCTTATCCAGTTTAAAGAACGAATAATTCTATATCACATAGGTAAACACGAAGATGTGTATAATTAATCATATGAAAAAACCGGTCATCAAATCACCGTTTGGGAAATACATCACGATACTCGAAGAGTCTGACAAAGATATCCGGAACAAAGAAGAATTCGGATCGTTCCTCATCCTCTCGCTCGTCGAGGAAATCGGCGAGATGGCGCGGGCATATCTTGCTAAACACGGACGCAAGCCGACGAACCTTGCCGCGCAAAAAGACGAAACCTATGAGCAGGAACTCGGGGATATCGTCGTTTCCGTGATCCGTTTTGCCCGAATCAAAAATATCGATCTCCATAAGCGCGTCATGTATACGCTGGAAAAAATTGCCGAGCGGCAAACGAAACCCAAACAATAAACCCGCAATGACGACCCTTTCTCATACTGCAGTCGGATTACTGGTCACCACATATTTTATCAATCAGGGATGGCTGCCGGACAATTCGGTAACGCCGTACCTCCTTGGTGTCGCCCTTGCCAACATACCGGATATCGACGGATTGGTGTCGCTTCGGCGCATCTATGACCACCACAACACACTAAAAAACATATCTCATTACCCGGCAAATTGGTTTATCGTATTCGGGCTGGTTGCAACACTGGCACTTCCCTTCCACATCCGGTTTTTCTATGCCTACCTGAGCCTGGCAACGCTCAATGTATTCCTTCATTTTATTCTTGATACATTTTCTATTTACCAAGGGATCGCATGGCTGGGTCCTTGGCAAAAGAAAAAATACAGTTTCATACGTATGCTCCCTATCGTGCCCAGCGATACGCATGAATGGGTGCATTGGTATATGAAACACTGGGTGCTGTATCTTGAGATCGCGCTCTGGATTGTGACCCTCATGGTGCTTTTGGAGCGCTGGATCTAACTCTTTAATAATCAGTCCTTAACCGACGTGATAAAATCCTGCCTGCTTATTGTTTGGGCCTCCCCCATCGCTTCCAATTCGAATTAATACCTCCAAGTTGAACGATATCATCTGCAATATCGAACAGGTAGTGCAATACCATGGCGCCAAATAGGACGACGCCGGTCTGCCAGTCCACGAGCGATGCTGCTCCGGCAAACAGAGCTAGCAGAATAACGACATATATATTGTGATAGGAGAGGTTTGTGTTGTTTTTATGATTGGTAGCAATAAAATGAAACAGACGGCTCCACTCATTCCTACGGATCAATCCGAACATCTGCTGTGTATAGCTATCGCGCCTCCCATACCCAAAAAAATAATAGATATGATCCACATCCGGTAATAGACTGCCTACAGCCGCCGTTACAATCCACGTGAGATTAAATACCCCCCAACGTTCCCGTAAAAACCAAGCCCAAAGAAGACCCAGCATGACATGATATGCCATATGCCGGGCTTGCCAGAGCATATACCCTAACCCCTTTACCCGAATAAACGTCTTATGCATACCATATGACTATATCATTTTGACAAAATGCACAAAACATACGATAGTATATATATGTCCGAAAGCACGAAGCCCAACTCCTACATCTTGAGCGTCTTCGGACTGATTGCCCTGTTTGCGGGTGCGATAGCATTTATATCCATTCCGATGCGCCAGCTTTCCGGTGCCAACGAGCCGCTTGCAGACCCTAAATCGCTTCGGCTGCTCACCCAGGGAACAACATTATCCGAACCAAAAGAAGAATTAAGCGCGACCTTTCATGAATCCCCGGCACGCGCTCCCAGCCTTGCAAGTCTCGTGCAGGTAGCGCGCGTTCTGGGGCTCACCGTCAATTTCCCGGCTTCGGAAAAACGCATTGAAGTAGACCTGACCAACCAAAAAGTCTATGCCTTTGAGGGCCCGGTGAAACTGTATGAATTCACGGTTTCGACAGGCAAATGGGGGCGCACTCCGACGGGAGAATTTACGATCTGGGCAAAAGTAAAAAGCCAACTCATGAGCGGCGGGAGCAAACAGCTGCACACCTATTATTACCTCCCCAATGTGCCGTGGGTGATGTTCTTTTACAACGACCAGATTGCAAAAATGCGCGGATATTCGTTCCACGGGACGTACTGGCACGACAATTTCGGCCACCCGATGAGCCACGGGTGCATCAATATGAGAATTGATGAGGCCAAAATACTGTACGATTGGGCTCTTCCCGTCGTCACCAACGACAAAGCATGGTCAACACTCGCTCGCGAAGACAATCCGGGAACGAAAGTGATCATCTACGGCGAGGCACCTACAACTTAAGTGATTTGAGGTAATCGCGGAAATCTCCATTGAGATCCTTGTGTTCCAGGGCAAACTCCACGACCGTTTTGAGGTATTCCAATTTATTGCCGGTGTCATAATATTTGCCACCTTTGATTTCACACGCATATACAGGTCGTGATTTCATAAGCTCCCGGATGGCATCCGTCAGCCACACTTCGCCGCTTTTACCTGGTCCTAACTTTTCGAGTATCGGAAAAATATCGGGTGTCAGCACATAACACCCATGAGCCGCTAAATTACTCGGAGCTTCTTCTTTTTTCGGTTTCTCTATAAGACTCTTGATCTGATACACGCTATCTTCGACTTTTGTTGCTTCTACGATTCCATACCGTGAAACGTCTTCTTTATCAACCTGTATGGCGGAAATCACCGGATCGCCGTATTTTTCAAATACCTCGATACATTGTTTTGCCCTAGGCGGCTTGGAATAAATAAATTCATCTCCCCATATGGCAACGAAGGGTTCATCGCCAATGATATTTTTGGCACACAATACCGGTGTGCCGTTGCCGTACGGACCTTTTTGGCGGATATAGATGAAGTTGGCAAGCTCTGCCGTACGCCGTACTTCATCGAGCAATTCATGCTTCCCCTGGTCTTTCAGCGTCTGAATAAGCTCGTTGGGATAGTCAAAATGATCCTCAATGCTTCGTTTGTTCCACCCTGTCACAATGACAATATCGGTTATTCCCGACGCGACTAACTCTTCGACCACGTATTGAATGACCGGTTTATCGACGATAGGGAGCATTTCCTTGGGCATCGCCTTGGTTTGGGGAAGAAATCGGGTACCGAATCCAGCGGCAGGGATTACCGCTTTACGGATTTTTATCGATTTTGTAGCCATATTCAGAATTTCATTGTATTCTGCTATACGCGCTTTTGTCAATTTGATAAGATATATACGTAGTATGAAGCGCTCGTTGTTTACCGTATTATTGATTGCATTAACTTTCTTGCTCCTGCCTACCGCAGCGCGAGCTTCAACGGACAAAGCGTTTACCACGGTGCGCCTAAATAAATTTGGATCCGTCGCCATCGTTTTGGGGAATAAATTCGGATTTGATATCGGCGGGTTTATCGTTCCTTTTTTCAATAAAGAAGGGAACATGGCTACCCCGGATTTCTACCCGGGAGCCGACTTTAAAGGAAGTATCGGTGAATACACCATGCCGCAAAGCAAGATCGATCTGAGTAAGATTATTCCGTGGAACGAAGCCTTAAACCCTGTTATTTTGACCGCGCTCTACGGAGCGATCCTCAAAACGGACGCTGAGCATTCCAACCATCCTGAACCAACGGATTGTTACATATCCCAGGGGCTAGAAATTTCTGCACCGAACGAACATGCACCGGAGCATTTTTGGAGAGGTCAGTTCCTGAATGCCTTCTTTGGTATCCGACCGATCATCCCGTTAGGTAGCGACGGTGTTATCGACTTTAACCGGGAGCACAGAGCACTTGCCGGCATGAATCCGGCCGAAGACTGCAAAAAACACAACGTCGGGTTCGAACGGGAAAAATTGGAAAACGACCTGAGAAAACTGTCCCAATTCGGCCAGGGCACCATGATCGAAGGGCAAGAAATGACGACCATCATGAAAATTATCGAATTTTTTAACCGCAAAACCGGCGAAATGGACACAAAGGAAGTACCGGAAACAGAGCCGCACAAAGATGACGTCATCCTCACAAAAGATCAGAAACTGCCCTGGTATAATTTTATGTGCAATGATTATTGGTGCCCAGGAAATGAGACCGGTGAAGACAGCAGCGACACAGACAAAACCGGCGGATGGACCAATTTTCTCTTGCCTCCCAAAGACCAGGCAAAAGTTATGGCCGCCTCCGTGCAGTCGTATGGAATTAACGTTTTGGGCTTCCCGCAAAAACCGCTGGAGGCTTCGTATGACGCGTTTAACCAGTCCCAAGTCGGCATGCAAAAAGCCGGGTGCTATGCCACCCCCTACACTCCGGAAAATAACCCGCAGGAAGATGCTGCGTTGGGAGGACTTATCAAAATACAGGAACAATGTGAACCAAAGGCACAGCAATGTAAAGTCGATACATGGGAAGAAATACTCCAAAAGCTTCCCGGGTCTATAAATACAGTATGCCAAAAATATCAAGGAAGTCTTCCTACTATCTCAACCTCACAATGCAGTGCGATGATGAATGAAATATTTAATATCGAAGTACGATACGACAACACAATGAATCCGGATCTTGGTGGCGAATACAATTGCGAGGAAAATGAAGCTGGAGCAGCGGGTCCCTTCCAAATCAAACTTGAATCGAAAGACCTTACGATGTGTACGGAAGAACAAATGGACGACGATCTTACAGCATGTAAAACAAGTGAAAAACAACTAAGTCGTTGTATTACCGAAGATGCGGCAGAGATCGCCATGAGAATCATTCTTAATTTTTCCACATGCAGCAATGTAGACACACTTGATACCACACAAGAACTCTACAATCGGGTATGCGGCTATTACGGCTCATGCGATCCCTTACCGCATCTTGACAACAAATCCTACTGCGAAGACATCTTTGACGCTGCGGGCATACCAAAACCGACGACATGTTCAATTTCTGGAACTACACCATAAGTCC
>JBBTWM010000047.1:0-4292 GCA_038062795.1 Patescibacteria group bacterium
ATATGCGGAAACAGTACCAGGAGGACAGTAGTCTCAAATGTATGCGACGCATACAACCCACTTGACAGTGGTATTCAGCTTGTTTTACGATATATATGCCCGTGTGGAGTTGTAGATTATTTTCCTCCACAAAAGTTTAACAATGAGGTATCCTGCATCAGTTGTTTTGCAGGAAACAGGACAACGTATCTTGGCGCCGAGGCATCAAGATCAGTCCTTCCGATAACTCAGATCGGGGAAAATACTTCGACTCGACACGCGGCAGTACTTATTTACATCTTCTTCTCTTGACACATCCCACGGTTCCCTATTTGCTCTACATTCTTACATTCCGGTGATATGTCCTAGGACTGTTTTGTCCCAGCACCAATTAGCCGCATTTTTGGAGCCGCCTGTCGGATTCGGACCGACGACCTACTGTTTACAAAACAGTTGCTCTACCACTGAGCTAAGGCGGCGTAATTGTGCGGGATCCCGCACGTCTACGCCAAATCATACCAAATTTGGCGAGAGCGTGCAGGGATAAACAGTGGGTCCGGGGTCCAAATCCCCGTCTCGGCTCCAAGATTATGCCAGTTTATTGACCTTGCGCCATAACGGCGTATCTTTGAGGAACTTCGGAATTTCCCGAAATATTTTTTTGTTTATCCTATACATCACATGGTTCCCTACCCGCTGTTTTTTGATCCAGCCGGCTCCATACATTTCTTTGAGGTGGTGCGCCACCAAACTTTGCGGAATCGGCACGTGACGGGCAATATCATGCGGCCACATCGGGTCGTGAGCAAGAAGATACAAAATAGCGAGGCGATACGGACTACTGATGCCGCGCATCATGCGAGCGTATGGTGCAACTTTGTTCAGTAATCGTTTTCCGCTTGTCATAGTGTTTACACTGAGCGTATCGAAGTGCTGAGACTAGGATTCGAACCTAGGTAGCCCGGTAGGGCGACAGTTTTACAGACTGTTGCGATTGTCCACTCCGCCATCTCAGCAATAATTACCCTATTATACTTGAATTATTACCATAAGCTCAATTCCCCCTTGCGTAACGCAAAAAAATTCCTATACTGGTTCTATATGGAAAAAGCACCTGAAGAGTCCATGGAATCCCCATCCATGATGACCTACGTCGTAGGGGCAGTATTGGTCATAGCGGTCATTGCAGGAGCATGGTATTTCCGCAGCAAGGGCGCAAAAAATGCATTGGTAGAGCCCACGGGTCAACCCATCGCCGCAGCCACACCAACCCCCGGGCCAATCACCAAACTCGGTTGCGATCAGCAGTACTTTAACCCGAAAATCGGATTTTCGGAATATTACCTGACTGCCGAAGGCGGAGACGTATCAGACGCCAAAGAAATTACGTGCCAATTCAGCGTAACGATAGACGGCAAAGAGGTGGCAAAGGCAACGATAAAGAGCCCACTGACGGCATCGCCGCAACGGGGAGGATCAACGTTCCGCTGCACCACCAAACCGGTGGAAATCGCACCAAATGTACCGGCTATCGTCGACGTCGTCATAACAGACGATCTCAAGGCCAGTTCCAGCTGCAGTGCCGCGTTTACCTTTCCACAGCCATAACAGTGGGGAGCTAAAATATTACGTAGTAACCGATTACGGCTTCAGGTATTTGGAAAAAAAATCTATATCCCGCGAAATAACGGCATTCCAGGATGGTTGCAGATTGTGGTCTGCTCCCGAGTATAAAAAGTATCCAATAGTAATGTTTTTCTCCTTTAGGTCTTCAACAAACTCTTCGTTCCAACGGACTGGTACGGCATCGTCGGCACTTCCCTGGTGAAGTTGCAGCGGTGCTGCTATCCGATCGATAAAATTGACCATCGTGTACAGATCAACATCATAATTGCGCTCAAACTCTGATAGTTTTTTCCGTAATCCTTTCCCTTTGTCATCCGCCTCATCCGTGTAATACAGGATAGAATACGGAAACGCACGCGTTACCGGCGCCCAAAGTACCGTAGGGAACTTCCCTTGTGTTATTTCCAATACGGTCAGCGCGACTTGTCCGCCATTACTGTGCGCCCACAGGCCGATCCGGGTAGGATCAGCAACGGGCAACGACCGGACAGAGGCCAACAAATCGATTGCCGCAACATACGTCTGAAACCGTTCTTCAAACACATCATTACTCGGGGTATCAGAGCCCCCATATCCGAAAAAATCCGGAGCAAGCGAAATATAACCGTTACCGGCAAGCACTTCTGCACTCCGCTTCGTGCCCATGCCCGGAACATACTGTGCGTGATCTACATATCCGCGGAATTGAATAATAACCGGCGCCGGGTGCTGCTGTGACGCAGCAACAGGGATATGGGCAAGCCCGGTTACCTTTTTCCCGTCACTCGTATAATGAAATAGGTACGCGGTGTAGGCGGACGTGGTCGCAATCGCCTCATCAAGCGTAATCGTGCTGGCTAGCCCCTGTCTTCTGGTCAGATTGTCTATCGTATATTTATCTAAGGGTCGCTCAACCACCTGGGTTATCGGGGAGAGGACCGATACGGTCTGCCTGGGACCAAACAGCGCATACCCGGACGCTCCTGCAATAATCAGCCCGACAATAATGAGCACAACTGCCTGCTTCATTCCTTTACTCTAGCACAAATGTGTCGTATTGCTTCTTCCTCCGACGCTGATTTATACTCATATCGCATGGAAAAATCCGCTCTGACTGATCAGCCTGCTTTACCCCAAACGCCGACCATCAGTCCTTCTTTCCCCCCTCGGGTATCACTTCGACCGGTATATCTGACGCTCACCTTCATCCTCGGTATACTCATCGGCGTCGGCGGGTTATTTGGCTATCAGGAATATATATCTCCCAATACTCCTGTTACCACGTATGATGGATGCGTCGAAGCAGCCGGCAGCCGCATCCAGGAAAGCTATCCTGCTACCTGTATCACCCGGGACGGCAAACGGTTTACACAGCCGACTATGGATGACGACGGAGTAAACCCTATCTACACGGATCCTGCCTCGTGTAACAGCGACAACGATTGTACCGTCGCCATCATACCGGGTGGCTGTTGCGCGTGCCCCAGTGCTATCAGTAAAACAGCCATCGGCAAAGACGGATGGGAACGGTATGTCTCCGGCAAGGCCTACAGCAAACAAAGCACATGCGAAACGTTTATGGCCTGCGGAGCGTGCGCCATGCCGTCAACGCCAATCTGCCGCAATAACGTGTGTATGTTTGACAGTGGCATAACACCCACGCCGATTGGGGGGTTCACCTGCCCCAAATCAGAATGGGTCGATTGTATGCCGGGACCACTCGAGGGCAAAACAAGAGGCATAACATTGGAATGTACACCGGAGTTTCTCTCCTGGGCAGAAGCCAACTGTCCAAACTTCAAAGGTGCCGCGTATTAAATGACGCTAAGTTCTTTGCCCACTTTGGCAAATGCGGCAAGGCCGTAATCCAAATCCTTTTTACTGTGGACTGCTGACGGCATCACGCGGATCCGCGCCTTCCCCAATGCTACCATCGGAAACTTGATCGGCGTAGCAAACACCCCAAGCTTGAACAAGCGTCCGCTGAACTCCTTTGCCAGATTCTCGTCTCCTAACATCACCGGAGTTATCGGTGTTTCGGTCACCCCGGTATCAAACCCGAGTATCCGGAAACTCTTTTTAAGGTATGCGGCATTGTCCCATAATTTTTGTACCAACGCTTTAGACTTCGATAAAATCTTCACTCCCTCAATCACTGCGGCGGCATCGGCTACGGTAAGTCCGGTAGAAAAAAGATACGGCCTCCCTTTTTGGCGGTAATACTCAATCAATTCTTTTTTGCCGGCGATCACACCGCCTAATACACCGAAGGCTTTCGACAGTGTACCGACTTCGATATCCAGCTTTCCCGCAAGCCCGAAATGATGGGCAATGCCCCGCCCTCCTCCCAATACCCCTTCGCCATGTGCATCATCCACCATCGTGACTGCCCCGTATTTTTTGGCAAGCTTGACTATCTCCGGCAAGCGCGCAATATCACCGTCCATAGAAAACACCCCATCGGTTACTATCATCATGATGTGCGTTCCCTGGAAGTTTTTCGCTTCATGCAACACGCGTTCCAAATCTTCCATATCATTGTGTTTATAAATAAACTTGTTTTTCACCTGTGCGAGCTTAATAGCATCGATAATGCTTGCGTGATTAAGTTCATCGGAAATAACGATATCGTCTTTTCCCACGATGGTAGCAATGGCGACAATATTTGCGATAAATCCTCCCGGAAGTAAAAACGCCGCTTCTGCACC
>JBBTWM010000048.1:0-6306 GCA_038062795.1 Patescibacteria group bacterium
TGGGAGCAAGTGTGATAGCCGGCGGTATCCTCCTCTTGTTGTTGGGATTGGTGTTTTAATACCCGTTTTCCCCCGCGGAGCAAACCGGATACCCTACTCGATAATCCAAGGATACACGAAGACGTGTCACTTCAACGAAGACTTCACAAACGTATGTATCGCTTCAAAACTTTCCTGCGGGAGCAGCACATACCGGCCGTACCACGAACTTGGGGGGGTGTAAAGTTTATCCTCTAACGATATCCGCTGCGTCTGCTCTTTAGGAATACCCATAAACAATTTACCCACGGTTACAAGCTCCCCGATATTCATATCCGTGTCTGTTGCTTCGTCAAAAGCGCCATACAACTTCTCTAATTCCCCGGGGTTGAGGTAAATATCTTTGGACATAAGCCTGGCTTTCAGTGCCAGTAACACTTCCTGTTGCCTCCGGCCGCGAGCAAAATCGCTCCCCTCTTCCCCCTCCGCATGTCTGCTTCGCACATACTGAAGCGCAGTCTCTCCGTCCATTCGTTGTATTCCCGCCTCAAAATGTAATGGCTGGTACCGGCAACGGACCTCAAGATCTCCCCCGCAGGTATCATTTTCTTTTCCCGGTACCGGAAACTCGGAATCCGTGAAGCTCTTTGGCACATTCACTTCAACACCCCCGACCAAATCAATCACTTTGCGGAATCCGGAAAAATCCAATACCAGTGCATATTGAATAGGAAGCCCAACCATATCGGAAACGATTGCTTTGGAAAGGATTAACCCTCCCTTTTTCCCCGCGGAGCGGGATCCCGTTTCGCGGGACTTCAGTTCCCCGTAATGATACGCACTGTTTACTTTGTCCTTGAGCGTATCGGACCAAATGTCGCGGGGCAAAGAAATCATGGACAATGTATGGTTTTTCTCATGAAAAGATAGAACAAGAATCGTATCGGTTAAATCCGTTCCTTCATGCGTCCCTCCGGGGATACCCAGAAGTAATATATTTACCCTTCCTTCAATGGGCCGTAAATCCGCTCCCGAATCAAACACCAACCGAAACAGCGTGGTCGGAGTAATACCGGTTGATTGCATCACCCTGCCGGAATATATAATCCCTTTTGCCATAAGGACCAACAAAAATACTCCAAAAAGAAGTACGGCAATTTTTGCTTTCGACACATGAAGCCGCCGAACGTGAGATTCCATAGGCATTTGACCGGTAGATATTACAACGCTGCGCTGATAAGTGCCTGAAATTTACCGGGATCTAAACTTGCTCCTCCGGGGAGCACTCCATCGATTGCATCCATCGTAACGAAGCTTTTTACATTTTCATGAGTAATACTTCCGCCGTAAATACCTGTTGAAATACCGGTTGCTTTTTTAATCTGTGTTAACACCGCATTGGCATTCTCCGGTGAATCTGCTTTGCCTGTTCCGATCGCCCATACCGGCTCATAGGCCACCACATGTACCCCCTTGGGAACTGAAGAATGATCATCCTGAACACAATAGATAATCTGCAGTCCCGTCTCAAGCGCCCTGTCTACCCTTTGCTGAAGCACCAAGTCTGCCTCACCGAAATTTTTTCTTCGCTCGGAATGTCCGATAATCACCCATGATGCCAACTCCTTGATCTGGCTGGCGTTAATTTCTCCTGTATACGCACCGTTACTGAATGGAGAGACATTTTGCGCTCCCAGCTGGAGATGTGATTGCGATGCAGCCAGCACATCGTGAAAATAAGAAAGTACGGTAAAAGGAACACATAACACAACCGTCGCGTCACCGAGATCGCTGTGAAATTGATCCATCCACGCTTTTGACTCAACTAACGTCTTATTACTTTTCCAATTGCCAGCGATAAAAAGCTTTTTGTTCATGCTACTATTATAGTCTATGACGGACGACCTCCTCAATGATTTAAATCCGGATCAGCGCAAAGCGGTAACCCATACGGATGGACCCGTGCTTATTTTAGCGGGCGCCGGCAGCGGGAAAACGAGAGTGCTCACCTACCGGGTCGCCTATCTCATCGCACAAAACCAGGTATCTGCCCATAATATCCTCATGGTAACCTTCACCAACAAAGCAGCAAATGCCATGAAAGAACGCATACGCGCAATCGTAAAAACGAAAGAACTCCCCTACGCGGGCACGTTTCACTCCTTGTGCGCGAAAATTCTCCGGATTGACGGCAAACACATCAATCTCTCTTCAAACTTTGTCATCTACGACGATTCTGATCAAATTGACGCCATAAAAACCGTGATGAAAAAATTTGATATTTCGATAAAAAATTATAATCCGAGAGCCGTACTCGCGACGATATCTCAGGCAAAAAATGAACTTATACCGGCCCTGGAGTACCCGAATCTTGCCCGCGGCAACTTTCAGGAAACCGTTGCCCGTGTGTATCTCGGATATCAAAAACTACTACTGGAAAACGAGGCGCTCGACTTTGATGACTTGCTTATGAAAACGGTGCAACTATGCCAAAAACATCCTGAAATTTTAGGGAAATATCAGGAAAAATATCATTACATGCTCGTTGACGAATACCAGGATACGAACAAAGCGCAATATGTTTTGACCAAGCAACTGAGCGCCCGGTGGCGCAACATCTGTGTTGTCGGCGACGCATCACAATCTATTTACCGGTGGCGCGGTGCTGATTTTCGCAATATTACCAACTTCCGGGCTGATTTCCCGGATGTCGCCATATTTAATTTGGAACAAAATTACCGCTCAACCCAGATGATATTAAACGCGGCCTACGGCGTTATTTCCAAAAACACATCACACCCCATCCTCAAACTTTGGACGGAGAAAAAGGGAGGAGAACACATAACGCTGTATGAAGCGAGAAATGAACAGGATGAAGCAACATTTTTGATCCATACGATACTCCAGTCAGGAAAACCATTTTCCGATTTTGCAGTCCTTTACCGCACGAACGCGCAATCGCGGGTTCTGGAAGAAGCATTCCTCCATGCGGGCGTCCCGTATACGCTCGTCGGCGGCACCCGGTTTTATGAACGCCGCGAAATCAAGGACGTCCTGGCATACTTGCGGGTACTTTCCAATCCCAAAGATACCGTTTCTTATAACCGGATAGAAAAATTAGGAAAAGGCAGATTAGCGAAATTTCTTTCTTTTGCCGACCAACTCACCAAAGAAAACAAATTAATCGGGCTCACCACGTTGGAACTTCTGGATACAACCATCGAGGCAACCGGGTATCTCAAGCTCTATGATGCAAATATCGAAGAAGAGGCGTACCGGCTCGAAAACATCAAGGAGTTGCGTTCGGTCGCGACCGAGTTCCCGGTTCTGTCTGAATTTTTAGAAAATGTCGCACTTGTTGAACAGGAATACATTCCGAAACACGTAAAAGAAGCAAGCGGACCGCGACAAGCCGTTACGCTTATGACACTTCATGCGGCGAAAGGCCTGGAATTCCCGGTCGTTGCTATCGTCGGTATGGAAGAAGGCATATTTCCGCATAGCCGGTCGCTGATGGAAAAAGATGAAATAGAAGAAGAACGGCGACTCTGCTACGTCGGAATTACCCGGGCCAAAGAAAAACTGTACCTTACGTATGCGAACCGGCGGCTTTTTTTCGGCCAACGCACCCAAAATATGATTTCCCGTTTTATCGCGGATATTCCTGAATCAGCGCTGGATTTGCAAATATCGCTGGACGCAAATCGCGGATTCCGGGAAGATGACATGCTTCTTTAAGATGCGAAACGGAGCAATACCAAAACGAATGTTCCTCCTACCACACCGACGGCAAGAACCATTTCTATCGTCAAAAAAAATTTCGCTACTCCCCGTACGCGACCGAAGGACAAGAGAGGAAAAACTAAACGACTATCAATAGGTAGCCAATGTACCGGAGTTTCTGATCGTAGCGATCGCTTTTGCCTCATCGCACGATATTGTACCACACCGGTAAAAGCGCGATAATACATAATATGCCACAGGTCGATATATCAACCCAAAAAACCACGGCGCCGGATGTACATTCATGGAATAAACAAGTAACGCACCCGCTGCAATCGTGGCAGTGGGGTGAATTCCGGAAGGCTATGGGTATCGACGTTGTCCGCATTCACGGGTGGCAACTCACATTTCACCGCATTCCCTATACTCCCTGGTGCATAGGGTATTTCCCGAAAGGGCCGAAACCTACCCCTTCGATGCTTGAACAACTCAAAAAAACCGGCAGGGAGCATCGTGCCATATTTATCCAACTGGAACCAAATACAGCTGCTTCAACGGTTAGGGACAATTATCCGGTCGTACCGTCTCATCGTCCCTTGTTCACCAAGTATACATTTGTCCTCGATCTGAAAAAGTCTGAAGAAGAACTCCTACAATCAATGCATTCAAAAACACGGTACAACCTGCGCGTCGCACAAAAGCACAATGTAACGGTCCGGGAAGATAACTCAAACAGCGCGTTTGGGAAATATCTCCGGTTAACGGAAGAAACAACCGGACGTCAGGGATTTTACGCACACAACACGCTGTATCACAACACGATGTGGGCATTCATGAAACAAGCCGGCATTGCTCATCTGTTTACCGCGCAATATCAGGGAATTACCCTTGCTGCTTGGATTATTTTTGCCTGGAATAAAACACTCTATTATCCGTATGGTGCGTCTAGTCGTCTTCATCGGGAAGTTATGGCTCCGACGCTGCTGCTCTGGGAAATAGCCAAATGGGGAAAAGCAAACGGATATGAATCGTTCGATCTTTGGGGCGCTTTGGGACCAAACCCCGACATAAAGGATCCGTGGTTCGGATTTCACCGATTTAAACAGGGGTTCAATCCGCAGTTTGTGGAATATACGGGCTCATACGATCTCGTAGTCCGTCCCTTCCTCTATAAACTCTATTGCATTGCCGACACGCTGCGGTGGATTATCCTCAAACAAAAGGCGCGCATGTCATAATCCCATGGAAATCCAACAGTCAGCCCTCTATGCCTCCTATATCCGCTCACTCGGATGGATCGTAGAAAAACTTGATGGAAGTTATATTTTTATCAAACCATTTCCGGTTATCGGTGGGTTGGCAAAAATTCAGCGGGTTACCAGACTTCCGACACTGCGTAAATTACTCCCGATTCTTCGCAGGTACAGCGTACGTACGCTTGCTATTGAACCGGATAGCCGCATGAAACAAGGCGCATTTACGAAGTGGTGCCGCACGGCCGCGCACAGCATCCGACTGAACCGGGATCCGTTTATCCCGACCAAAACGATCCGCGTCGACGTCACGCAAGCGGAAAACGAAATATTTTTACGATTCAGCGAAGCCAAGCGTCGGGCGGTCCGCCGCGCAGAAAAAAATGGCGTTACTGTTTCGGTAACAAAAGATATTGACGCGCTGATCCGCCTCAAGAACCGCTCCGCCGGATTTTTGGGGTTCATCACCACAACGGGTGCTAAAAAACTTTGGCATGCGCTTGCGGATACGCAAAAAGCCGTGCTCCTTGCCCGGGGACCGGATGCACAAGTTGTGGGAGGGATCATGCTTATTAGCTGGAACCGTATATCATACTATTGGATTGCCGGAGCACTGCCGCAAGGCAAAAAACTATTTGCCCCAACCCTTTTGGTTTGGGAAGCACTCAAAGAATCCAAAAAGCTCGGATGCAAAGCACTCGACTTTGTCGGGGTCTGGGATGAACGTCTGGCGAACAAAAATCCTGAGTGGAAAGGATTTACCAAATTCAAAGAGGGATTCGGCGGTGAAACGCTGTATTATCCGATCGTCAAATAACAGCCGCCCGCAGTTACGCTCCCCGGGGCAGGACTTCAGGTTAAACCGCAAAATAACTTATATTCACACTCTGCGCACAACTGATTTCCGGAGCAATGGAAGTCTGACTGCTCTATTTGCTTAGCAATATCGATAATCGCTATTTTTTCTTTCTCTAACTGTTCAGCCGTGCGGGTCGTCGAAATCCGCGTCTGGGTATCAAAAAAATACAGGGAAAGGGTGATGTCCTCCGGTTTTTTTCCGAACGGAATTGCCGGTATCTCACTTGCCGCTAATGCGTACATAGAAAGTTGCAGATTTGCGTCTACTTCGCGCTTGCTCGGCATGCGGCCGGTTTTATAATCGATAATCTCTAGCGTTTTGTCCGGACGAATATCCACCCTGTCAATTTTCCCGCCGATTTTTATCGTTTTCCCCTCATGCGTAACCGGTACGACAAAGGGCTGCTCTAAAGCCGCTATGTTCGTATGCGGATCAAATTCTTTCTCAAAATATTCCGAAAGATATTGTTCACCGCGTTTTTTCATATCCCGT